>CALKVR010000683.1 GCA_938004815.1 uncultured Polyangiaceae bacterium
TGCTCGCCCGCCTGGCCGAGGAAGGCGCGCAGGTGACGATGGCCGTGGTCAGCGTCCCCAACCGCGCCGAGGAGCGCACCCGCGAGGCGCACGCCGGCGCCAAGATCATCGGCGCCCAGCTCTTCATCGTGTACGAGGAGCGCCAGTGCCGCGTCGAGGACATCCCGATGCACGAGCTCGTGCGCCGCTTCGACGCGCTGGTCGGCGACGTCAAGCCCGACCTCGTCATCACCCACTCGGCCCACGACCTCCACTGGGATCACGGCCTGGTCAACCGCGCCACCGTCTCGGCGCTGCGCCGCACGCCGTGCGACCTCCTCGCCTACCTCTCCTCGCCCGAGATGAACGCCCAGTCGCGCTCCCTCGGCCAGTGCTTCGCCGACAAGTCGCAGCTCGCCAACCTCGACCTCGACTCGAGCCGCGACCTCGCCCGCGCGCTGGGCCGCCTCAGCGGCTACGACTACGCCGAGTCCTACGAGGCGCTGCGCGTCCGCATCTGATCTGAGGGCGCTACCGCGTGTCCTTCGGCGGGTACGGATCCCGTCCGGGCGCAACGGTGTCGCTGTCCCGGATGCGCCCGTCGCGCCCCTGAATGGTCAGCTCACCGCCCCCGTCGTTGCCGAGAATCTCACGTGCGCGAGCAATCGCCTCCGCCTGCGTGCGATGCACCGAGCTCGCGTGCGCGGCGCCAGGCTTCCGCAAGCTCTGACCTCACAACGCCCGAGATCGGATCGCGCATGCATCCGATCAGAAAGGGCAGATCCCGGGATCTCACCCGTACTCGCAGAAGAAGCCGCAGGTGACCAGCGCGCGCCACTGGCCGGTCACGCGACCAGCGAACGTGCGATCCGTGATGTGCACGCCGAGCTCGACGTTGGTGTGCTGCGCGCGGCCGGTGAAGTTGGCCGAGGTGATGAGCACCTCGCGCTCGTCGACGACGACGCACTTGGCGTGCATCGTTGACGATGCGTCAGCGTCGTCGGCGCGTGTGTCGTAGTAGAGCTTCGGGAAGACGTCGCGCCACGGCCATGTGTACGTGAAGAAGTTGGCGGTGGACATCTGTGGGTTCTTGCCGCTGCCGTCCACGTGGATGAAGAATTCGACCTCGACGTTGGCGAGGGCGCGGCCGTGGAGAGGCGCGAAGATGTTGCTCGCCTCGTAGAACGCGAAGCCGGCGACAAGCACACGTTTCTCGGCGCGCGCGAACATCTGGGGCAGGACCTGACTCGTGTCGCGAGACTGTCCCTGCCCCTTCGCGTCCGGTCCAGACCAGCTCGAGTTCGGGGCGTGGATGGTGCCGCCGATCCTCGAGGACAGCATCGACGACCAACTGGGCCGTCGACGCCGGCAGCCCGACGAGCGACGCGCAGGCCGCGCGATCGAATCCATCGCGCTGGATCGCTTTCTCCGTGAGCCGGTCCTCCTCGGCAGCCGCGGCGTCTTCCTCGCCGTCGGCTTCGGCCTCTTCGGTCTCGACGTCATCCTCTTGATCGCTCAGCGGGTCCGCGCGCCGATCCTCCCGCGGAACGAGAAATCCGGTCAGGTACGTCCTCGACGGCGCGCGGTCGAGTTCTTCGCGCGCTTCGTACGGCCCGACGAGGTCGGCCTCGAGAGCGCGCACCAAGTGCGCTCGCACCCCCGATGACGTCGCGAAGCTCACTCCCCGACGTTAGCCCGAGTGGGGCAGAAGATCACCGGTTCGTGCAATCCGGGATCTCGCGGAGATCATCCCCGTCCGCCGAGCTGTGCCAGGAAGGCCTTGAGTTTCTGTCGCATCTCGCGAACGCTCCGCCCGGCGTGGGGGAAGTTGGCGAGATGGGCGAGACCTCTGCGAAGCCATTCGGTAGCGGCTGCGAGGTCGCCGTCCTCCGCTGCGAGCTTGGCCAGCTGGTAGGCGGCCCCCGGTTCGGCGTACATCGAGCGCGCAGCGTTGTAGTGCCGCTCCGCGCGCATGAGGTACTCACGAGCTGCATCGCGTCGGCCCGACGCCAGTTCGATCCGCGCAAGGTGCCGCCCGAGAACCAGACCGTGCGCCCGGGTGCGGGCGACGTGCTGTTCTTCTATCAGGGCAAGAACATGATGAAGGGCCTGGGCTTCGAGCTCTGGGAACTCGGCCTGTTCTACGACGAGGGCGGCAGCACCTTCGGCCCGCTCGGCTGGGTGCCGGTGACGATCTTCGGCAAGGCGACGAAGGGCCTCGACAATTTCGCCGCTGCCTGCCGCGACATCCGCATGCACGGCGCCAAGAAGCTCGAGGTCAGGCGGGTCTGAGTTCGGGCCGCCGTTCGCGCCACGGCGTCGCCCGCTCATAGGC
>CALKVR010000684.1 GCA_938004815.1 uncultured Polyangiaceae bacterium
GGGTACGACGAGGCTCGGCATCCTGGCGTGCTCTTCCGGCTCCACGAGAGGGGAGAGACAGCGCTGCGGTCGTGTTGGTTCCACCCTCGAAGCTGCCATTGTAGAAAGACCGATGCCCGACGCGCGCCAAGCCGACCTGAACGCCATGATCGCCGAGCTCACGGGTGAGCTCGCGGGGGCGGATCCGGCGATGCGCGCGACCCTCGAGGCCCAGATCGACTCGCTCCGCCGTGCCCTCGCCATGGGCGCGACGGCGCGCCCGGCGCTCGCGCGGGCGCAGCGCCCCCACCTGTCAGCGGAGGCGCTCGAGCTGTTTACGCCCGACCCGGCGATCGTCGTCCCGACCTGGCTGCCGGACTTTCTGATGCGCGACCACGTGACCGACGCGACCGTCCGGTGTCCGGCCGGCGCCCGCGTGTACACCACCGATCTCACGGTGGGGTGCGCCATCCCGACGGGCGGTGTGCCGGTGTGGCATGGGCTCTCGCTCAGCTTCTATCGCTCGAAGCGGCTCCAGTCGCAGCGCTTCTACGAGAGCGGGCTCCTGCGCTGGGCGATCGAGTACCACCCGGCGGGTGGTCGCGCGAGCGTGGGCTTCTTCGTCGACAAGGAGCCCACCGTGCACCGCGAGCAGGGGCTGCACACGAGCTACGCGCCCGGCGGCGCCGTCTGCGGGCAGGTGATGTGGTCGGCCGGCGTGCGCCACGGCTGGACAAAGCTCTGGGAGGACGACGGCTACCCGGTCGGCGCCACGCTCTACGATCAGGGGCGCGCGATCGAGCACGTCCTCGCCGACGGCACGCGCAAGCCCTCGCCGCGCTGACCTTCTGCTGAAATGGCGAGGTCCCCGCCGCTCGGTGGGTTGTTGTGGCTCTTTCACCCCCCCGGCCCCCTCACTTCGTGAGGGGGGAGCTCTCGATGAGGCGGGCTCGCTGGCGCGCGGGGCGGATGTCGTCGCTCGGGGGGTCGCGCGCGAGGTCGGCTGCGACGCTGCCATCGCGGATCATGGCCAGGTGCTCGAGGGCCATGCCGCGGGTCTCACGAGCGACCTCGTTGTCCCGCGCGAGGCGGCGCATCGGGTCGCGGCACACATCCCCGAGAACGGTGAGCGCCCAGAACGCGTCCTGGATGCTCTTCTCTTGGGCGCCGAGAGCGGCGTCGGTCACGACGGCGCAGGCGCTCTTCGGCCTCAGCCGCGACAGGTGCTCGAACGCCGCCTGTCGGGCGAACCCTTGCCGATCGAGCAGGCCGAGCGCGAACCGCACGTCTCCCCGCGCCGCGAGGCGATCCACGACGTCGACGTGCTCGGTCACGGTGACGCGCCCGCGCGACGCCCACTCGCCGTGCGCGACCGTCGACGTGTGCTGGGTGCGCGCGATGAGCAGGCGCGCCGCCGCGTGATCAGCCGCCCCCACGAGATCGAGGTCGAGCGCCGCGCGCGCCGCGACCCACGGCGCGACCGTGTCGTCGCGTGGGTCATCGATGAGGGCGTACAGCTCGCGCTCGACGCCGGGTCGCGCGAAAGCAGCCCCGAGGGCCAAGTGCAGCGCGCGCCGGCTGCGGAAGGGGACGCCACGGTCGGAGGCGTTCGCGATGTCGTCGTCGCGGTCTCGCTCGTCGAGCCAGGCCAGGATCTTTCGTTTGGCGACGGCGTCGTCGCTCGTCGCGCTGCCCTGTCGCTCCCGTCGCCGCATCGTCGAGGCCAACCGGAGCAGCTCGTCGTACCGCTGTCGAAAGAGCAGGGTGTCGACCTCCGACGGGTCGTCGCCGGGGAACGCGGCGGCGATGAGCTGACTGTAGCAATGCGCGGCCCGCTGCGTGCGGATGTCGGTGGCGACCTCGGCCCGCACCGCGTCGCGCAGCGCGTCGTCGCCTGCGCGGATACGGGCGGCCAGGACGAGGCAAGTCTCGTGGCGACCAGGGCTCGACGGGTCGTCGCCGACGCCGCTCGATAGATCGGTCAGCACCCGCACGCTGGCGGCGCTCCGGTTGACGACGAGCGGCAGCACCTCCCTCACGCGATTCTCTTCTGCCGTGTCGTGCGCGGCCGACTTGGCGGCGCGATCCAGCACCGCGACCGCGTAGACCTCGGCCTTGCGCGCGTCGAGCCGGGCGAGCGACTCGACGAGGTCTTCCCAGATCATGGGCGAGTCGGCGGTCTCCCGCTCGTGGGCCAGCGCCTCGATCGCGCCCGCCGCGCTCACGTCTCCGAGGTCGGCGAGAGCGCGGGCGGCGGCGGTCTTCAAACGGAGGCGCTCGTGCCGCACTGCGGGGTCGAGCCCGCTCGGGATCACGCGGTCGAGCTCGCGACGCAGGTAGGGCTTGGCGCCTTCGAGGCGAGCCGAGCCCGACGCGGCGATGTTGTCTTCGATCCACGAGGCCGCGTACGGGTGCCCCGCGAACTTCGCGCCCGGCGGCTCGGATAGGACGGAGAGGACGCCGCGCGCGCCGCGCACGAAGCCCGTGCATCGAAAGTCCTGGCGCTCGGCGGTCACGACGCGCGCGAGCGCGGCGGCGAGCGGCCGTGGCGAGACCTCGCGGGACGGGAGCGGCTCGGCCGACGGCACGTCGATCACGGGCGTGGGCGCTGCCGCCAGCTTGGGCGGCGCGGCGCGCTTCTTCACGCGCCGACGCTGCGCGACTGGCTCGGGGGCAGCGCCCGACTGGGGCGCGGCGCGCTCGCCGCGCTCGTGCCGGCAGACGAGGTAGCGCTCGCCGTTGATCGGCTCGGCGCGAGCCACGCGCGGGAGCGAAGCAAACAGCGTGGCGGCGGCGGCGAGCGCCGCGAACAGCGCGCGGTCACTCGATCTCGGTGAAGGCATTCGCCGCGTCCTCTCTGTCGTCGCAATGGTATCGCCCG
The DNA here is from genome assembly GCA_938004815.1 of uncultured Polyangiaceae bacterium. GTDB lineage: Bacteria > Myxococcota_A > Polyangia > Polyangiales > Polyangiaceae > Xiheicaenibacterium. The sequence goes on from CALKVR010000684.1 coordinate 2,861, forward strand.
AAGCCCCGAGGACCCCAGAGCACGCTCGCCCAGCGCTCGACGTCGCCGTCGCGACCCGGCGCGCGATCGTGCACCTTGAGCGACGCCTCGACCCAGAGCTCGGCGCGCGCGACGCGCACCGTGTGCACGTGGAGCGACGCGTCGCCCGTCACGAACGAGGGTCGAGGCAGCGCGACCGGAGCCGCGCGCCCCGCTTCGTCACGGCGAAAGAGAGCGGTGCCGGCGGCGAGGTAGAGCGGACCGGTCGGGCCGCCCGCGATCGACATGATGCCGCCGTCGAACCCGGGCTCGAGCTCCTGCCACGACGAGCCGTCCCAATGAGCGAGGAAACCCTGGCGGCCCTCGGACGGTTCGAACGGCTCGTAGGCGCTCAAGTAGACGTCGTCGTCCGAACGCGCGAAGAGCGCCGCGTTCACGTGACCCTCGAGGCGGGCGCGCGGCGAAGCACGCTCGACACGCCAAGACGCCGCGCCCGGCGCGCCGTGGGCGACGACCAGCGTGGTGTCGGGGTGGGGTGTGATCGAAGCGCCCTGGCAGCGGCCGGCCACGATCGCGCCGCCGGCCGGCGTGATCGCGTGCGAGAGCGGCAGGAACCGCCGCTCCGGCGCGGCGCAGATCGCTTCGGTCGACAGGGGCGGGAGCGAGCGGGCGCTCGCTGGCCACGGCGCAGCCGATGGGTCGGCGACCGGCTCCCAATGGGCGCCGTCTCGCACGAACGCGGTGCGCTCTCGCGCGAACAGCTTGCCCGTGCCGTGCGGCGCATAGCGCGTTCGCGTGAGGCTGAGCCACGCGTGTGTGCCGGGCTCGCCGCCCAGCTCGATCGTGGCGGGCACGTACCCTCGACCGTCGGTGGGGAGCCCCGCGGTCCAGGATCGATCGAGCCAGGCCGCACCGTCGGCGAGCTCGACCACCGACTGCGCGGCGGCGAGCTCTTCGCCCGGGGTCCAGAGCTCGAGGTCGTAGCCCGTGTCGCCAAAGATGACGAACCTGCGATCGCCCATCGGTTGCATCGACAGGCGCGCGCAGGGCCCCTCGGCGACGATCGTGAGCGCGTCCGGCTCGACGGGCGTCGCGACCGGCGCGGAGGCGGCCCCGCACCCGCAGACGACGAGGGCCACCACCGCGGGTCTCATGCGCCTCGCCGAGGCGGCACGTCGCGTACGAAGAACGCAGTGCACTCGGGCACTCGCGACCAGCCGTTCTCGCGAATGGCGGCGGCGAGGGCCTCGCCGAAGAACGGGCGGCACACCTCGACGGCGCGGTCGACGCTCTCGAACACGTAGTCGGTGCGCACCCAGCTGCGCCGAAAACCCCAGCGCGCTTCGAGCTCGGCGAAGTACTCGTCGAGGGCCTCGTGGCGGCGCGGCTCGGTGTGGCCGGTGCCGAGCGTCTCGATGACGACGATCCGTCCCCCCGGCCGGGTCACGCGATCCATCTCCGTGATGGCGCGGCCGACGTCGTCGCGCCATCCGTGGGGCATCCAGTGTCGAAAGTGCCCGAACACCCACGCCGCGATCGCGACGTCGGCGACCCCAGTGTCGAGCGGCAGCGATCGCGCGTCGCCGATGTGCGCGGTGAAAGCGACCCCCATCGCCTCGAGCCGCGCCGTGGCAACCGCGAGCATGGGCGCTGCGCGCTCGACGAGGAGCAGCGCGCGGGCGCGCGGGGCGACGAGGCGCGCGATGCGGCCGGTGCCGGCGCCGATATCGGCGACGGTCGCGTCGTCGATCGTCACCAAGCGGTCGAGCTCTCGAACGACGTTGCCGTCGGCGTCCTCTGCACCGATGAGCTCGTCGTAGGCCTCGGCGCGCTCTTGATAGATGCGCGCCTGCTCGTCGCTCGCGTCTTCGCCGCTCAGGACCGCACCTCGAGCAGGACCTTGCCGAACGTGGCGTTCTCGGCGAGCAAGCGGTGCGCGTCGGCCGCCTTGTCGAGCGGAAACACCTGCTCGACGACGGGCTTGATCATGCCGCGGGTGAGCCACGGCGACAGCGTCCGGCGGAGCACGTCGGCGGCTTGGATCTTCTCCTCGAGCGGGCGGGCGCGGAGGACCGTCCCCGTGACCGCGATGCGCCGCCTCAGGAGGAGCCCGAGATCGAGCTCGCTCTGCGTGCCCGACGTGAGCCCGACCACCACGACGCGCGCCTTGGTCGCGAGGAGCGGCATCGTGCGCGCGAAGTAGGCGCCGCCGACGAGGTCGAGCACCACGTCGACGTCGTGCGGAAACGCGTCGCGCACCGACTTCTCGAGCGCGCTCGGGGTCTCGACGAGCGCGGCGGCGTCGAGCCCGAGACCCCGCGCGCGCTCCAGCTTGGACGCCGTTCGCGACGTGCCGACAACCTGGCACCCCAGCGCCTTCGCGATCTGCAGCCCTGCGGTGCCGACGCCGCTCCCGACCGCGTGGACGAGCACGCGCTCGCCGGGGCGGAGCCGCGCCTGGAGCACGAGCGCGTCGTACGCGGTGATGAATGCCTCGGGCACGGCCGCCGCGTCGCGGTCCGAGATGCCGTCGGGGATGCGCGCCGTCTCCCGCTCGTGGACGACGACCTGCTCCGCGTAGGCCCCCCCGGCGGTGACGCCGAACACGCGCTCGCCGACCTTCGACTCGGACACCCCCGGACCGACGGCGTCGATCTGGCCTGCATACTCGAGGCCGGGGATGTCTGCCGGCACCCCCGCGGGGGCTGGGTAGACACCGATGCGCTGAAGGAGATCGGCCCGGTTCACGCCCGCGAACCGCACACGCACACGCACGTGGCCCGCGGGGGGCACGAGAGCGTCGCGGGTCACCACGGTGAGGACGTCTTCGGGGCCCGGCTCACGGATCGCGACGGCGCGCATGGCCGTACTCTCGTCGCGCGCCCGCCGCACGGCAAGGGCTCCAAGCGATATATTGCGAAGCATGAAAACTCGAACGTTGGGCAAGTCGGGGCCGAGCATCCCTGTGGTCGGGCTCGGGTGCATGGGCATGAGCGACTTCTACGGCAGCTCGGACGAGGCCGAGGCGATCGGGGTCATCCACCGCGCCCTCGAGATTGGGGTCACGTTCTTCGACACCGCCGACATGTACGGCAGCGGCGCCAACGAGGAGCTGCTCGGCCGCGCGCTCGCCGGCAAGCGAGACCGCGCCATCATCGCGACCAAGTTCGCCATCATCCGCGGCAAAGACGGCTCGTTCCAGGGGATGTCCGGCAAGCCCGAGTACGTGAAGCAAGCCTGCGACGCGAGCTTGAAGCGGCTCGGCGTAGACGTGATCGACCTCTACTACCAGCACCGCGTCGATCCGACCGTTCCGATCGAGGACACGGTCGGCGCGATGGCCGACCTCGTCAAGGCGGGCAAGGTCAGGGCGCTGGGCCTCTCCGAGGCAAAGCCGGCCACCATCCGCCGCGCCGCCGCGGTGCACCCCATCGCCGCGCTCCAGACCGAGTACTCCCTCTGGTCGCGTGAGCCCGAGGGCGAGATCCTCGCGACGTGTGCCGAGCTCGGTATCACGTTCGTCGCTTACTCGCCGCTCGGCCGCGGGTTTCTCACGGGCGCGATCAAGTCGCTCGACGACCTCGAGAAGGATGATTGGCGCCGCGGCATGCCGCGCTTCTCGCCCGAGAACTTCCCCAAGAACCTCGAGCTGGTGAAGCGCATCGGCGAGCTCGCGGCCGCGCGCAAGATCACGTCTGCCCAGCTCGCGCTCGCCTGGGTGCTCGGCGCTGGTGACCACGTGGTGGCCATCCCCGGCACGCGCAGCAAGAAGCGGCTCGAAGAGAACGCCGGCGCATCCGAGGTCGTGCTCACCGCCGCCGAGCGGCGTGCGATCGACGACGCGGTGCCGAGCGATCTCGCGGTCGGCACTCGCTACACCGAGCAGGGGATGCGCTCGGTCGACGGCTGACGCGGGCGACCGTCAGCGCGGCGCCAGCGCTTGGCCGAGCTTTTCGTCGACCTCGGACTGCGGCAGGCCGAGCTCGTCGGCGACGGCGCCGATCAAGATGCGCTCGGCGGGGTGGAGGAGGCCGTCGGCGGCGGCCGCCTCCACCATCAGCGCCAGCGTGTCGTGCCGCGTCGCCTCGGGCAACGAGCGAAGCTGCGCGAGCGCCTCGGCCGGGTCGACGACCGGCTCGACCGCGCTCCGCTGCAGGCCGAAGCGCTCCATCAGCCGCTCGAGGAAACGCTCCTCGCCCGGATGGAGCTCGCCGTCGGCCATGGTGAGCCCGAGGATGATGCGGCACACCGTGCGGCTCGTCGTCTGATCCATCCGCTCACTCTACCCGATGTGCTGGCGCTCGTGCCACGATGCACACGATGGACGCCGACTTCTTCAACGGGCTGCTCAAGGAGACGGTCACGACGAGCGCGGGCGATTGCGAGCTGCCCATTCGCTATCATGACGGTAGCGTCATTGGTTTGATGTATCGCGTCGAGCCCGAGCGGGTGGCGCCCTGCATCGCCGACGCCGAGCTGTTCGAGCCGTTTACGCTGCTCGGTAAGGCGATCGTCCAGCTCGTCGTGTTCGAGTACCGTGAGACGAGCATCGGGCCGTACAACGAGGTGGCGCTCGCCGTCGAGGTGAAGCGCAAGGGGACGAGCCCGTCGACCTGGGGCGCGCTCGTCAACGCCAAGAAGCAGTACGACTACGGCAGCTACTTTCTCAACCTACCGGTCACGACCCAGGCCGCGTGCGCCGCGGGGCGAGAGATATGGGGCTACCCGAAATACGTCGTCGACATCGAGACCTCGTTCTCGGCCGAGGCGGTCCACGCCGTGCAAGCGGGTGAGTTCGATCTGAAGGTCGGCAAGGCGAGCTGGCTGGCGACGCGCGGTATCCCCTTCGTGCTCATGAGCGTGAAGGGTGAGCACGTCATCCGAACGATCGTCGAGACCGACCACGATCTCTCGTGGGGTGGGGCCGGCGACGTCACGCTCGAGATCCTCGGCAAGGGGCCCACCGCCGACAACCTCGACAAGCTCGGCCTCGCGTCGATGCAGCCGTCGTTCGCGTGGCGCACGATGGGCCTGCGCACGATTTTGCCCCGCGGCGTCGAGCTCACATAGGTGGCTGGCGCTGGCGCTATTTCTCTCGTGAGAGCAGGCGCCTCAGGATCTCGAGCGGATCGAACCCGAGGCCGCCGTCGTCGCGGCTGGCTCCGACCACGGTGGCGACCTGCCCGAGCGTCTCGCGCACGAGCGAGAGGACCGGGCTCACGACGTCCAGGCCCTGCGCGCGCTCGGTGAGGCCGCGGATGGCCGAGAACGCCGCGCGACCGGCGTCGAGCCCGAGCGGTACCGTCAGCGCGAGCGGGACCGGCGAGAGGATGACGTCACGGATCGCGACCGCGCGCGCCCACGCGCCCGGGGTCGGGTCGACCTCGAGGTCGCGGAACGTCGTGGCCTCGGCGTAGACGCCCAGCGCGAGGGGCCCGACCTTGTCGTCGAGCGCGCGCGCCAGGTGGCGATAGTCGCGCCGCCAATCACCCGCGAGCAGGCCCATGTCGCGCCGGATCTCGTCCGGCCCGAGGATCCAGTCGAAGGCGCCCGAGCTCCCGCGGCGCAGCGCGATCGACGTCCAGAGATCGCCCGCGTCGAAGAGGCCGAGCGCGATCGCGTGACCGCGCGGGCAGACGGCGTCGAGCGTCGTGTCGACCATGCCCACCGTCGGCATCGGCAGGCCGGCGAGGCGCGCGGGCCACACCTGGATGCGTCGCCCCTCCATCTCTTGTCGCACGAGCGAGACGAGCAACAGAACTTGAGCGTTGAGGCCGTCGCCGCGACGGAGCTTGGCGCCGAACCGCTCCATGACGTTCTCGAGCGCGCCGACCTCCAGCGTCATGCCCCAGCTGGCGTTGTGCCGGCGGGTCAGCTCTTCGACCGTCAGCGGCCAAGAGGGCGCGACGTCCTCGAGGCGCAGGCGACCGGCCTGGGTGTGGACGAGCTTTCGCAACCGGCCGTCGCCGACGACGGCGATGATGCCGCCCTGCGGTCGCTCGGGGTCGCGCTCAGCGCCCGTCGCCACGCGCGGGCGAAACAGCGAGAGGAAGCGCGACCAATCGCTCTGGGTGAAGCCCTCGAATCGCACGTCGGCCGACAGCACCGGCCGACTCTACCAGGTTGCAAAACGGTACCGCCGTCTCTCTCGGCGCGCTGTCCCCGCCATTTTCGCCCCCCGGTGCCCCTCACCATGATGAGGGGGGAGCGGGATGGAGGTGGCCGCCAGACGCGGCGAGATCCCGGAGGATTTGCGGCGGCTCGTAGGCGGGCCCGTGATCGCGGGCGAAGACGCTCATGCGTTGGGTGAGCTCGGCCGCGCCGACCTCGTCCACGTAGCGAAAGGGGCCGCCGCGGAACGGGGGGAAACCGCCGAGGAACACCGCCGCGACATCGCCGTGCGCCGCGCCCGGGATGTCGCCGCGATCGAGGGCGCGGAGGGCCTCGCCGACGAGCGGCAGCACGCAGCGCATCTGCACGAGCTCACGCGCCATCGGCCGCGCTGGCCCTCGGCCGGCGTCGATCGCAAAGGGGTCCAAGAAGCCCCAGTCGCGGAGAGCGAGGGCGATCATGCGCGCGTCCACGCCGTCGCGCGCGAGCGCGCGCGCGGCGCGTTCGAGCGGCTCGAAGATGCCGCGCACGAACGGTTCGTGGACCGCCGTGGCGGTGATGGCCATGTCGGTGTACGTGAGCCCTTGATCGAGCAGCCGTTCACGGAGGCGAGGGAAGCCCGAGAGCGGCACCGAGTCTTGGGGGTCGAGGCCGAACGCTTCTCGGCGCAACGCGCGGAGCTGGCGCGCCGGACCGGAGAAGCTTAGCTCGGCGAAGCTCGCCACCTCGAGATCCGCTGCGGCCGCCGGATCGCGCACGAGCACCTCGACGATGTCGAGCGCGCGAACCGGGGCCGGGTGGTGCACGTCGTGGGACGGCGCGATCGCCTTGCGCGCGCGCGTGATCGCAGCACGATCGCTCTCGGTGACGCGCTCCCAGAGACCGCGGCGCCGCCGTGGCGGGTCGGCGCGGGGCGTCAGGACCCGAGCGGCGGCGCGACGACGCCCCTGCGTGTCGGGGACGATCTCGTCGACGAGCCCGAGCTCCACGGCTTCGCGCGGGCCGATGACCTTGCCGAGGGTCGCGAGCGGGAGCACGGCCGGGAGCCCCGCCAGCTCGAGCGCCCGCCGGAGGCCGCCGAGGCGCGGAGCGAGGCCGATCTCCAGGTCGGAGAAGGCAAGGTCCACGTAGCCTTCGCTGGCGACACGCGCACCACAAGCCAGCGCGATCTCGAGCACGGGCCCGCGCACCGGTCCACGGAGCCAGGCCGCGAACGGGATCGTCGACGCCCGCAGACGCTCGACCGCCGCCTGCTCGGAACGGCACTGCGCTTCGGTCCGAGCACGCGTCTGTCCGTGCTCCGGAGCGGGGAGCGTCGGCTCTCCCCCGAGGCGGAGGACGACCGCGCGGATGGCACCGGTTCGCGAAACGGCATCGAGGATTGCCGCCAGCGCCTCCGCGAGCGGGCTCCTGAGCGCGCTCTTCGCAGGGCGGCCGAGGTCGAGCGCCGCCTCGGCCACGCCGTCCTCGTCGGCGTCCAGGCTCGGTCGGTCGTCCACCATCTGGCGCATGCTCGTCCGCACGCCTCGGGGCCGTCAACCGGGGACCATTTGCGGTGGGGCGCCCACCGGTCTATTCCATGTCCCCCGATGCCGGAACCCAAGGCTCAGCCCGACAAGTCAGCGGCGACCGGCGCTTCGCCGGGCGCGTCACCCGTCGAACGGGACAAGGCGCTCGTGGTCCCGGTTGCGGCCGCATCGGCCGTCGCCATCGTCGTCGGTGTCATCCTTCGCAGCGCCGCGGCCAAGATCGAGCCGCAGGTCGCGGACCTGACCGCCAAGATCCAGCGCGAGCGGGTCAAGGACGTGATGCAGAAGCTGTCGGCCGAAAAGCAGGCGCTCGACGAGGTGATGAGCCTCGAATTCGCGATCGGCACCGGGCTCATCCTCGTCGGCGTCAGCGCGATCGGCGCCGCCGCGCTCGTGCACTTCCGCGGGACCAAGCCCCACCGCGCGGCCGCGCTCTTGTTCCCCGCCTGTTTCGTGGCCGCGCTCTACGCAGCCTTCATGTACGGCATCGAGTCTCTGGCCGTCACCGGCTTCGGCAGCATCGCGCTGCTCGCTTACGTGACGAGCGGCCCCAACGCGCGCGCCCGCAAAGAGCTCGAGGCGGTCCGCACGCTGCC
>CALKVR010000685.1 GCA_938004815.1 uncultured Polyangiaceae bacterium
CGGCGGCGGGCGCGGCGGCTCGCGGGTGGCGACCAGGGTGACGGCGGTCAAGAAGATCGGGACGACCGCGAGCGTCCCGATGTCGAGCCGGCGCCACGCCGTCTCGCGCCCCTTGTCGTGCAGCCAGGCCGCCACGACCGACACGCAGAGGATGATCGCGGTGAGGAAGTACGCGAGCAAAAAGAGGACGTCGGCCAGCGTCATGTACGCGACCGACGGCATCGTGTCGCCGACCGAGAACTGGAAGGCGAAGCACGCTAGGAGCGCGGTGACCCCGACGCCCGACCGCACGTCGAGCCACTTGGGGTGGACGAGCAGGGCGATGAGAGCAACGAGCAAGATGACGAGGAGCGGCACGAAGAGCTTCGTCGTCGCCGTGAAGAGGGGGCGGCGCAGCCGCACCTCGAACGCGGCCCGGCTGACCGTCGTCGAGCGCCCCTCGCCCGCGATGCTGCCGAGATCCGAGCGGTACTTGTCTTTGCCCACGCGCGGCACGAACAGGGGCTCGTAGAGCCAGCCCGTGACGCTGAACCGCTCGCGCATGCCGCTGCCCGCGAGGTCGGGCGCGAGCTCGCCCTCGCGATCGGGGAGCTCGAGGACGATGCGCAGCGTCTGCTCGTCGAACGGAAACCGCTGCACCGGGAACTCGCCGCGCATCGTGCCCTTCACGTGCCAGCGAGCCGACTTCCACTCGCCGTCGGCCTCTTGCGCGACGAGCTCTTTTTCCACCTCGGCGGCGTTGGCGATGACGAGCTTCTCGTGGTCGAAGTCGCCCAGCCACTTGACCCAGACGTCCATGTCGACGTCGAACACGCCGTCCTTTTGGTCGAACTTGGTGACGTCGTGGAGGTAGACGCCGGCGTAGATGCGCTTGGCGGGCTCGGCCGTGGCCGTGCCGGTGGCCGTGGTCGCGACGAGCCAGGCCAGGGCAGAGACACCAAAGAGCAGGAACCAGCGGGCGATGGTGCGGGGGGACATCGGAGGGGGCGCCTACGTTTGTAGTCGATCCGAGGGGGGGCTCGAAAGCCGATCTGCGCCGCGCCTTGGCCGTCGCGCCGCGCGCCGCAGTTTGGTAAACGCGTGGGCCGGACGATGACCGAGCCCGACGTCGTGAAGTCGCTCGAAGCTTTGGGGTTCAACCTGAACGAGGGCCGGGCCTACGCGTCGCTCCTCGCGCGCGGGGCGTCGACGGGGTACGAGGTCGCTCAGCACGCCGGTATCCCGCGGTCGGCGGTCTACTCGGTGCTCCGCAAGCTGGTGGCCCAGGGCGCGGCGAGGCGGACGGCCGGGCCTCCCGAGCGGTTCAGCGCGACGCCGCCTCAGGTCGTGCTCTCTCAGCTCAAGAAGCGCTTCGACGCGTCGGCCGACGGCCTGCGTGAGGCGGTGGCCCGGCTCGAGGTGGCCTCCAACGTGCCGGACGTCTACGGCGTCGAGGGCTACGAGCGCATCCTGGAAGAGGCGGTCACCCTCGTGCAAGGGGCCAAGAAGACGCTCGTCGTCAGCGGATGGCCGCGCGAGATCGAGCGTCTCACGCCCGAGATCGCCCGGGCCGACGGTCGCGGGGTGTTCGTGGTCGTCTTTTCGCACGGCGCCCTGCCCGACGCGGTCGCAGGCACCCGGTTCAGCTACGGAGTGGCCGAGCGCGACCTCGAGGGCTTCTGGCAGCATCGGCTCGTCGTCGTGGCCGACGACGGCCGGGCCCTCCTCGGCGCGACCGAGCGCCACCCCAGCGACCGGGCGGTCGTGAGCTCGACGGCCGCCATCGCCGAGATCGCCGTCAGCCAGGTCTCGCTCGACGTCACCCTCCTCGCCCAGCGCCACGGAAAAGACGTCGGGCCCGTCCGGGCGAAGATGCTGGGCGACCGGGTGGGCCGCCTCGATAGCCTCCTTTCGGGGCCCGCCAAACCCGAGGTCGGCCGTGCGGTGCCTTCCGGAAAGCCCCCCGGAAAGCCCCCGCCCAAGGCCAAGCAGGGCCGCGGCGCGCCGAAACCGAGCACGAAATCGGGGTAGGGCGCGGTAGGCAAGCGGCAGCAGGACCCCGACGGGGAATTTCGAGGACGCGCCCCGTATGATGCAGGCGATCCCCGGAGGAACATCCATGCGCGCTCTGCGTCTTCTTGCTTCGGTTCTGCTTCCCACGCTCGCGTTCGCCGCCGTCGGCCAAGGCTGCATCATCTCCGACTGCGACAACGGCCAGGACAACTGCGTCGAGTTCCAGACCCCCACGCGCTACGAGCTCGAAGACGAGACGCTCTCCGCCGCGTGGACGACGGGCAAGGCTGTCCGGGTCGTCAGCGCCAACGGGCAGGTCAACGTCGTCCAGGGGAGCTCCGCCGAGGTGTCGGCGACGTTCGGGGCCTTCACCCTCCACGAAGAGGACAAAGAGGACGAGGCGCGCCGCGAGATGACCGAGAACCTCAAGGTCGAGGTTACCGACAGCGCGAGCGAGATCCTCGTCCGCGTGACGACGACCGAAGACGCGAGCGGCGGCACCGGCGCCGACATCACCGTCCGTCTGCCGAGCGGCTTCGACGGCGCGTTCGAGGTCGCCCAGGACAACGGCTCGGTCGAGGTCGACCTCACCGGCAGCACCCCCGCGTCGACGAAGGTCGTGAACGACGGCGCCGGTAGCCTCACCGTCTACGGCGCGCGCGGCGAGCTCGACGTCACCGCCAGCACGGGCGACGTCACCCTCTCGATCGCGTCGTGGCCCGCGGGTAACGGCACCGTCTTCACCGACAACGGCGACATCGACGTCAGCATCCCGAGCTCTGCCGAGGGCACCCTCATCCTGAGCGCCGAAGGCGAGCTGACCGAGGACGGCATCCCCGCCACCTGGACCGAGACGGCCGACGGCTACACGATGGGCACGGGGGTGGGCGGAACGGTCGACATCACGACCGATTTCGGTGACATCATCCTCACCGTCGAGTGACCGAAGAGACGATCCACCGCGCCGCGGTCTGGCTGGAGCTGGGCCTCGGCGCCGCCACCATCATCGCTGTTTCGTTCATCGTGGCGCCCTATGGG
>CALKVR010000686.1 GCA_938004815.1 uncultured Polyangiaceae bacterium
CTCGCCGCGGAGCAGCGGCACTACCAGTTCGCTCGCCGAGGCGGCGTCGCAGGCACAGGTCGGTTTCGTCGTTCTCCCAGTCCTTGTCGTCGAGCACGGCGCGGCCGCTCTCGGTCAAGCGCAAGACGACCCAGGTGGGCGGCGCCTTGGCCTGGGTCGCACGGAGGCAGAGGCCAAAGGCGTCCTTGGCCTCCATGATGGGGCGCCCGAGCTTTGCGAGGTCGCCGGCTGGCGCGGCCCAGTCGGCGGCGACGGCCGCGAGGTGAACGGTGCGCGCATTCGGCTGTAGATCGGCGGCGCGGTGGCGACCCGAGAACGTCACCTCGTACGTGACGTCGACGTCGCGGAGGTCGGTGTCGATCGACAGCTTGGCGAGCACGTCTGCCGCGCACGTCGCCGAGGGGAGGTCGGCGAGATCGCCAGCCTTGGTGACGCGGCCGGTCGCGGTGCCGCCCGCGCCGAGCTGGAGCCCGTACCGCAGCGACCCGGCGACGGTCGGGTCGCGATCGAGCGTGTGGCGGAAGCAGGTCGCGAGCTGCTGTGAAGCCGAGGCGATCGCCCTTTCTGCGGCGGCCTGCGCGGATGCGGGCTCGGCCACGACTCGCTCGGTGGCGGCGAGGCGCGCGACGTCGGATGGCGGAGCCGCTGCTTTGGGCGGGGCAGCGGCAGGCTCGGGCGACGCCGAGCAACCAAGGGTGGTGGCGAGCGCGACGACGGAAATGAAGCGTGTCATGGCACCTCGACGGAAGCGACTACACCCACGGTGCGGCTCTTGAAGTTCGGATCTTCGGCCTGCGACTCGAAGTACACCCGCCGCCCATCGGTAGAGAATAGCGCGCGGCGCTCGTAGAAGGGGTTCTCGGTGAGGCGGGTCTCTTTGCCGTCGGCGAGGCCGTACACGTACACGTCGCCGCCGCGGGTGTAGGCGATGCGCGCGCCGTCGGGCGAGAGGGCAGGGGAGTGGCCGGCGACGGGCGCGTCGGTTCGCGCCCCCGTCGCGCTGTCGAAGACGACCAGCTTGGCGCCCTCGGCGCTTGCGCAAGTCGCGACGATCTTCTTGCCGTCGAGGCTGGCGGCGGGGTTGCCGCAGCGCTCCCTCTCGAGGGAGACGAGCTTCTCGTCGCTTGCGGTCGGCGACGAGACATCGACGACGTGAAGCTCTTCGGGGTTCGGCTCGCCCTCTTCGGTCACGCCTCCGGGGTTGACGATGTAGACGGCGCGGGTGGGCCCGATCCACGTGTAGCCCCCGTAGCCCTCGCCGATCTCGCCCGCGCTGTCGCGGCGGAACAGCGTCGCGCCATCGGCGAGCGAGAGCACCGCGAAGTCGCGCTTGCATGCGTAGCAGAGGCGCACGTACATGGCGGCGGCCTTGCCGCCCGGCGCGACCTCGGGGTTGTCGAAGCGTGCCTGCTCGTGAACCATCACGCGGCGCGGCGCGCTCGAGCCCTCGACGATGGTCAGCGTCTTCGCGTGGCCGAAGAGATCCTCCACGAAGAGGACGGCCGACCCGTCGGGCGCCGCCGCCGGGTAGCCGAGCACGTGGTAGCCGGACCAGAGGACGGCGTCGTCGCCCTCGAGCGGGCGCCAGGCGACCGTCTCGAGGTCCATGATCCACTCGAGGTCGGTGCGCTTCGGGTGGTAGAAGGGCCGCCGCCCCTGCGTGTTCACGAGCATCCCTTTTTCGCCCGACCCGGCGAGGAACACGAGGCCGCGAAAGTCGCTGTGGTAGGTGACGGGGCGCGGGTTCTTGTGGTCCTTGTGCTCGGCCGCGAGCTTGTCGTAGCGCTCGTTCGCCTCCTCGATCTGACGGGTGCGTGACTCGACGAAGCGCTTCGCGGCGTCGAGGCGGACCACGGCCTGGATATCGCCCTGATCGAGCCGCTCTTTGACCAGCGGGTGTCCCGTGATCCTCGGCAGCGACGCGTCGAACGCGCGGTTCGAGAGCTGCTCGCCGAGGATCTTCATCGCCTCTTTCTTGGTGGGGCCCCCCGCCCACGTCGTGAACGTGTCCTCGGCCGTCGAGCCGTCGCCGATGTACGTGACCCGGAGCTTCACGTTCGAGCGGACCTCGACGTAGCCCTTCTCGACGGGGTGCTCGGTCACCTCGGGCTCGGCGCTGCCGGAGATGACGAACCCGGCGCGTAGCTTCTTGGCGGCCTCCTCGGGCGAGGCGGCCTCGGTCAGGGCGGCGATCGCCTCTTTGTCGTCGGTCTTCACCACCTCGAAGCCGATCTTCTCCAGGCCGTCGGCGATCTCTTCGGTCACCGCTTCGGAGGTGGCGCCGCCCTTGTACCAGGGGCCATCGACGTCGACGGTGACCAGGACCTTGAACGGGTCGGGACGCGTCATCCGGTAGTAGAGAAACCCGGCGCCCCCGGCGACGACCGCAACAAAGACGGCCAAGATCGGCAGGCCGGAGCGCCGCTTGGGGATCCTCGGGAGGCTTTCGGGCTTGTCCTCGGTCACCGGATACCGTGCGTTGCCATGTGACGCCTCAGCTCCTCGAACCTTCCCTCCCAGCTCTCATTTTTCATCGCGTCGGAGCGCGATTCTTTGGGGCCGGGGTCCTTCAGGGCGTCCTCGATCTTCCGCAGGATGTCGTCGTGGTCGTCGCCGATGTGAACCAGATCGCCCAGGACCTCGACCTCGGGGATACGCGACGAGACGACCGGCAGGCCCGCGGCCAGGTACTCGCGGACCTTGAGGGGGTTCGCGTTCAGGGTGACGTCGTTGATGGGGAACGCGTTCAGCGCGACATCGAAGCCCTTGCAGTACGCGGGGAGATCTTCGAACGGCTTGCGGCCGAGGAGCTTCACGTTCGGGTGGCGCGTGACCTCGGACATGTCGGTCGTGACCTTGCCCAAGAGGACGAGCGAGCCGTGCGAGAAGCGCTGCGCGATCTTCGACAGCATCGGGATGTCGATCCAGTCGTCGGCCATGAGACCGAAGTAGCCGATGACGGGCTTCGGCAGGTTCGCGATGTCGTCGGGGATCTTGGTGGCGGGGTCGAGCGCCTTGCGAAACTTCGCCCACTGCACGCCGTGCCGCACGAGCTCGATCTTGTCGTTGTACTTCGACTTGGTCTTGCGCAGGCTCTCGGCCGAGACGACGACGAGGTCGGCCCGACGCAAGAGCTTCTCTTCGAGCTCGACGAGGCCGCGGGTGCCGGCGTCGGAGTACGCGGTGAACTCGTCGACGCAGTAGTAGATGATCTTGTCCTCACCGAGGCTCCCGGTCACGACCGAGCCGGTGGGGTTGAACACGAACGAGATGGGGCGCGTGAACTTCAGGCTCTTCATCGCGGCCCAGATCTGCAGGCGCAAGAGCTCGCGGTTGAGCTTTTGCACGAGCGGCGAGTCGTAAATGGGGATCGCGAGCGGCCCGAGGACGAAGATGTTCAGCTTGTCGGCGATGCGCTTCATGTCGCGCGCGCTCGCGGTGGGCTTGCGGTACCCGATCGAGTTGATCCAGAGCACGCGGTTCTTGCGCGCGGTCAGCCGCATCAGGTGCGTCTTGGAGAGCGGGTCGCCCGTCCAGTCGTGACCGAAGCAGAGGACGTCGCGCCCCTCGAGAACACCGCTCAGATCGTCAGCCATGCACCGCAGGTAACGAAACGATGGGCGAACGTAAAGGGTCGATGTTGATGCTGCCCGCGGCCCGTGACAAAGCTCCGGCGCGATGCGACGCGCGCTCAAGATGCTGGCCGAGGACCTAAAGGAAAAGGCGCGGCACTACTACGGCAAGTCCGATGGCAACGCCTTGCTCAAGACGCTCGCCACCGACGGCACCAGCTCGATGGTGCTTTATCGCCTCATGCAGGGCTCGCGTGACATGGGCGCCGCACCCCTCGAGATGGTGTTCAACAAGCTCAACTCGTTCACCGGCTGCGTGATCGGGCGCGGCGCCGAGTTCGGCCCGGGCTTCGTGCTGTTCCACTCTCACGGCGTCGTCATCAACGGCAAGGTGAAGGGTGGGGCGAACGTGCACCTGCAGCACGAGGTCACGCTTGGTGACAACGGTTACGGCGAGACGCCTGTGCTCGGGAGCAACATCCTCATCGGCGCCGGCGCCAAGGTCATCGGCAAGATCACGGTGGGCGATGGCGCACGGATCGGCGCGAACGCCGTCGTGGTGAAGAACGTCGAACCGGACACGACCGTCGTCGGCATCCCGGCCAAGCCGGTCCAGCGCAAGCACTGACGGGGGCGACGCCTACAGGAGCGCACACCCGGCTCGCGACAGAGTTGGGTCCGCCCCTGCGAAATGATTGCGCTGACACGAGAGTACGGTCGAAGATCGTTCGATACCGTGCGCGATTCGTTCGCGCGCGTGGTGGAGGTCGCCATGCTTCGTCGCGTCGCTTTCCTGGTCAGCGTGTCGCTCGTCGCGTTGCCGTTCGCCGTTTCGTGCAGCGGGACTGGTGGAGACGGGGGCGGCGCCACCGACGACGGCGGCGGCAACGAGCCGTCGTCGAGCAGCGCCAGCGACGCGTCGAGCACGCAGTCGACAGGCACCTTCGGCTCGAGCTCGAGCGGCATTGCGCCCGAGTGCACGATGAACACCGAGTGTCCGATGGGCAGCATCTGCGAGGGCGGCATGTGCGTCCCCGGATGCGCCAACGATCAGCCGTGCCCGATCGGTGAGGTGTGCTGCGACGGCGGTTGCTTCGATCCGCAGAGCGACATCGAGCATTGCGGGACCTGCGGCAACCCGTGCCCCGTCGCCGACAACATCATCACCACCTGCGAGATGGGGATCTGCGGCTTCGGCGGCTGCACCGGCGGCTACAGCGACTGCGACGGCTCGCCCGCCAACGGCTGCGAGACCACCGGGGTCTGCGCGTGCACCCCGGGCTCGACGCAGCCCTGCTACTACGGCGACCCGGCTACACAGAACGTCGGGCCCTGTGTCGGCGGCGTGCAGACGTGCAACGCGCAGGGCACCGGCTACGGCGCGTGCGTCGGTCAAGTGCTCCCCGTCAACGAGGTCTGCTTCGACACCATCGACAACGATTGCAACGGCTTGACCGACGACTTCGCCGATCTCGACGGCGACGGTTGGACGGTGTGCGACGGCGACTGCTGCGACGAGCCCGGCATCGCGTGCGCCGACCCCGGGCTCGTGAACCCTGGTGCGTTCGAGTTCCTCGGCAACATGGTCGACGACGACTGCGACCCCGCCACCAGCGACTCGGTGCCGGCCGCTGCGTGCTCCACCGCGGCCAAGTTCAGCGGCGTCACGGCCATGGATGTCATCAACGCGATGGACTTCTGCCAGACGACCACGCAGAACGCGCCGCTGCCGCAGCGCAAGTGGGGCGTCATCTCGGCCAACTTCCGGCTGGCCAACGGCGCGGTGCCCAACGCGACCCAGCTCGCCAACATGCAGAACTGGCAGTCGGCGATCATGACGGGCTACGGCAATGCCACCACGCCGCAAAAGGGGCCGACCCTCGCCGGCATCTCGAGCGGCAAGATGCGCGACACGGGTGACGCCGGGTACGAGGCGCCGAACGACGGGTTCGATTTCGGCTCGGTCTCGACCCCGCCTGCCAACTACCTCGCGCAGCATGGCAACGCGCTGCCCTCGTCGGCGAGCTGCTACGGCAACTGCCCGGCCGGCAGCGGCGCGAACGACTCGGTCAACGTGTTGGCGACAATCCGGGTGCCGACGAACGCGCTCTCGTTCCAGTACAACTTCCGATTCTTCTCGTCGGAGTTCTGGACCTATTCGTGCACCCAGTTCAACGATTTTTACCTAGCCCTCCTGAGCAGCGGCCACCCCATGATCCCGGCCGACAAGAACATCTCGTTCGACAGCCAAAACAATCCTGTCAGCGTCAACAACGGCTTCTTCGACGTGTGCCAGGTGCGCGGGTGTCAGACGTGCCCGTCGGGCACGGGGGCGCTCGGGGGCACCGGTATGGACGCGCTCACCACCGATACTTGGTTCGGCGTCTGGGGGACGGGGGTCACGGGCGGCGCCACCAACTGGCTCGCGACCACTGCGCCCGTCATCCCGGGCGAGACGATCACCCTCGAGTTTACCGTGTTCGACGTGAGCGACGGCATCCTCGACTCGCTCACGATCCTCGACGCCCTCGAGTGGTCGATCAACCCGTCGGGGGTTGGGACCGTAGAGGACTGAGGTCGACCAAGACGGGCTGACGGCACGGCCACGAGCCGCTCACCGTCCCATCACCACCGCCCGCACCCGCTCATCCCGCAACAAGAGCCCGCCCCAAAAGAAGGCGCCCACGATGAACGGAAAGACGATCGAGAACGCCGGGCCTTCGACGCGGACGTGCGTGGCGACCGCGCCACCGAGGTAGCCGGTCATCAGCACCGCACCGGTCACGCGGGTCCTGCGAATGACATAGAGCAACGTGCAGGCGAGCGCGATGACACCGAGGTAGGGAGCGAGCTGCATGCTCCAGCCGAGATGAGCGTTCGCGTCCTCGACCGCGGGGTGGGTGGTGAACTTGAACGCGCCATCGACGAGCATGAAGGCCACCCCGATGCCGGAGAGCACGCGCCCGGTCCACAGGCGGGCCTTGGAGGGAGCGGCGGGGGCGGGCGCAGCGAGAGTCTCGAGCACGGCGGCTTGGGTCATGGTCATCTCCTTCGCGGGGACGACTCATGAGGGGCGGCCGGATCGACATCCGAACGCCCACCGGCTCATTGTTTTTTGCAGGACGCGGCCCGGGCCAAGAGCGCCGTCCGCTCGCGCTCGTTGCGCGTCAGCCCCGCAGCCCGCTCGAACTCGGCGCGGGCCTCTTCCAGACGCCCGAGCTTGAACAAGAAGTCGCCCCGCGCGCCGGGCAAGGGTGCGTAGGACTCGAGGACCTTCTCCGAGGCCAGCGCATCGACGATGGCGAGACCGGACGCGGGCCCATCGGCCATCGAGACCGCCACGGCGCGGTTCAGCTCGATGATGGGTGAGGGGTATCTCTCGCCGAAGCGCCGGTAGAGCTCGGCGATCCGCTGCCAGTCAGTCGCCTCGGGGGTGAGGGCCCGTGCGTGACACGCCGCGATCGCCGCCTGGAACGCGAAACGGCCATCGCTGCCGCCCAACGCTTCGACCCGAACGAGCGCGGCAAGACCGCGATCGATGAGGAGCCGGTCCCACTTGGCGCGGTCTTGATCGAGGAGAAGCACCGGCTCGCCGTTGGGCCCGAGCCGCGCGCCCATGCGTGAGGCCTGGATCTCCATGAGCGCGACGAGCGCGTGCACCTCGGGCTCGTTCGGCACGAGCTCGGCCAGGATGCGCCCGAGGCGGAGCGCGTCTTGCACGAGATCCGGTCGCATCCAGTCGTCGCCGGAGGTCGCCGCGTAGCCTTCGTTGAAGACCAGGTAGATCACCTCGAGCACCGAGCCGAGGCGCGCTTCGAACTCCTCGCGCCGGGGCACCTCGAAGGGCACGTTCTTTTCGGCGAGCGTCTTTTTCGCCCTGACGATCCGCTGGGCGACGGTCGGCTCGGGGACCAAGAACGCGCGAGCGATCTCGTCTGTCGTCAAACCGACGAGGAGCCGAAGCGTCAACGCCACGCGGGCCTCGGGCGAGAGCACCGGATGGCAGGCGACGAAGACGAGCCGCAACAGATCGTCGCCGACGTCGTCGTCGACCGACGCCTCGGCCGCGCTCGCCCCGTGATCGCGGTCCTCGTCGATGGTGCGACCGAGCTCGGCGTGCTTCCGATCGAGCATCTTGCGCCGGTTGATGACGTTGATCGCGCGATTCTTCGCAGTCGTCATCAGCCAGGCGGCCGGGTTCTCGGGCACACCGGTGGTGGGCCACTGCTCGAGAGCCACGACGAGAGCATCCTGGGCGAGCTCCTCGGCCACCCCCACGTCGCGGACCATGCGGGTCAGGCCCGCGATCAGCCGCGCCGACTCGAGCTTGAAGACGGCGTGGACGGCGCGGTGGGTCTCGGCGACCGACACGCCATCGGCCTACCCCATCCGCCGGGGGGGCAAAAGCTCAGTGACTGTGCTCGTTCTCGCCAACCATGCGCCGGACCTCGGCGTCGCCATCGCCGGCGACCCGCATGAAGCGCTTGCCGAGCTCGATGGCCGCGGCCTCGGAGCCCGTCTCGACGATCGCGTAGCCCACGATGAGCTCGTGCGTCTCGGTGAACGGACCATCCGTGAGCGAGAACTGCCCGTTCTTCAACCTGAAGCGCCCCTCTTTGGAGGCCGGCAGGATGCCCCCGCTCGCGATGAGCACGCCGGTGCGCTTCATCTCGTCGCCGAGCTTGCCGATCGCAGCCATCTGCTCGGCGGTCGGTGGCTTGGGCTCGCCCTTGTAGGTCAGGAAGAATCGCATGGTCGTCTCCTCGTCCTCTCCGACAAACGGGCGAGACGCCGATCGACACGTGCCGCGACCCTTTCTTGACCGGCATTGCGAACGATTTCGTGCAGCCTGCTGGTGTGTACTGGGTCGACTGAGGTGGGCGCGTGGTCGTCTGCGCCCACCTCGTTACCTACAAGATTACACCTGTGTCAGCGTTCCGCAGATGGATCTGTGCCGCGAGCCCGCCGTACCATGCGGCCATGTCCCACGGTCCGTTACCACGCCTCGTTGCATCATCGGCGGTCGCGCTCGCGATCGGCGCTTTCTCTGCTGACGCCTTCGCCCAGCGAGTGGGCGAGAACAAGGCCGGGCCCTTCATGGGCAACATCAAGATCGGCCCCGCAGTCGGGCTCGACGACGACTTCGGTGGTCGCGGCTTGGGCGGCCGCTTCGGCCGCGGCTACGGCCGGGGCACGCAGTTCGCAACCGAGCTCGAGGTCGCCTACGCCGTCGACCGCGGAAACAACGCGTACATCGGCTTCAACCCGCAGTTTCAGGTCAGCGACTACTTCGCCGTCATCAACCTGACCGGCACGTTCCAGTACGACATCCAGATCATCGAGAACAAGGTCAAGGGGCTCTATCTCTACCCGAAGGTCAACGTCGGCGTCGGCATCGTGCCCCAAGGGTACGGGTACTTCAACGGCAGGGGGTTCTGCAGCGGATGCGACGCCGCGGTGTTCTTCGATCTGCAGCTCGAGTTCGGCGCCAAGTTCAACATCTACGAAAACTTCCACGTGCTCGCCGAGCCGATCAGCTTTCCGCTCTACATCGGCGAGCAGTTCGGCGCGCAGTACCGTTTCTGGCTCGGCTGCGGCTTCGACATTTAAACGACGGGCAGCGTCCACCGTATCTTCGCCGTGATGGATAGTCCCCTCTGCGCGCGGTTGGCCTTGGCGCTCTGGCTGGGCACCCTTCTGGGGTGCCCCGCCGGAGGCGAGCCATCGGAGGCGGTGCGCTCTGGCGCACCCGGTTCGGGCACGCCGGTCGGTTCCAGCGCGTCGAAGAGCCCCGGGCCCGCCCCCGCATCCGCGAGCGCATCGAGCGCCGCGGCGCCGCCGCCCCTCCCCGCCGACGCGTTCTGCGCCCGCGCGGTGGAGATCTCGGAGCGGAACATGGCCGCCTGCCCCGTCTCGGAGCAGGCGAACATCTCGTCGCTCGACGTGGTGAAGCCGCTCGCGGCGGTCAAGCAAGAGTGCGAGATGCGCGTCAAGTCGAAGAACGTGGAGCTCCACGGTGACGTCGCGCACCGGTGCATCGACGCCGCTGAAAAGCGCGGCGGCAAGGCGACGTTCTACATGTTCGACCAGCTGCCCGAGTGCCATGGGGTCGTGACCGGCAAGGCGGCCGAGAACGCCCCCGCCAACTACCCCGAGGAGTGCGCGCCCGGCCTCGCCCTCTTGAAGAACCGATGCGTGAAGCCGCAGCCCAAGAACGCGTCGTGCCCCGCGTACCCGGCCGGTTTGATGGGTAAAGCAAGCGAGCATCCGGTGTGCGAACCGGGGCTCGGGTGCTTCATGACTCGCTACTCGGCCGATGGCTTTCCGGCCGAGTACGCGTGTCTCGAGCCACGCCCGGCCGGCTCACCCTGCAAGCTCGACCTCAACGCCTGCGAGCAGGGCACCTCTTGCTACCAGGGCAAGTGCCGCGCGCTCGCCGCCCGCGACGGCGACTGCATGGGCTTCGGCGACTGCGGCCCCGGGCTCACCTGCGAGATCAAGGGCGGCGTCTTCGGCAAGTGCGTCGACAAGCCGGCGGTGCTCGAGCGGTGTGGAGCGCCCGCCAAGTGATCGTCAGCGCGCAGTCGCCGTCAGCAACCTGAGCCCGGCCGGCACGAGCACGAGCGCCATCACCAGCGTGACCAGGTTCCCGAGCGCCCCCACCAACCCGAGGTGGCGCAACCCGTCGTAGCTCGCAAAGGCGAGCGCGGCGAACCCGGCGGTGGTGGTGAGGGCGGTGGTGACAACGGGTCTGCCCTGGACGACCAGGGCGCGCTCGATCGGATCACCATCGCCCTCACGTCGCGCCTGATGAAGCAGGAACATCGCCTCGTCGACGGTGATGCCGCACAGGACGGGGATCACGAGCGCCGAGTAGATGTGGAGCGGCAGCTTCAAAACACCCGCCAGGGCGAGGAGGAGCGCGATGCCGAGCACCAGAACGCCGAGGGCAATGGCCACCTCACGCGCGCGGCGCAAGCTGATGAAGAGGAGGACGACGACGAGCACCCCGGCGACGGCGCCGATGCGGGGCAGGTCGTTCGCGAGCGCGCCGCGAAGATCGATCTCCAGCTTCGCGTACCCCGTGACCAGCGCCTTGTCGTCGAGGCCGCGTACGAGCTCGGCCAACCTGGCGGAGCTCGTCTCCGGCGTGAGGTGCACGTGCAGCGCCGCGAGATGCTCGGCCCCGTCGGTGGCCAGATACCGCGCGCCGAGGACGCCCAGATCCCCCGCCAAGACTTCGTCGGGCACGATCACGTCGCGGGGCGGCTTTCGCATGGCCTCGAGGGCCCCCTCGAACCTCGGAACCGCGAACCCCTTCTCTTCGAGGGCACGCGCGAGCTCGGCGGCCTTGGCCGGCATGTCGAGAGCGTCGCGCTCGGCGAGGCGAACGCGCTGCGTCGTTTCGGACGGCACGAGCGAGACGAGCGCGTCGACACGCTCGATCGCGGCTGCATCCGCGGCCAGATTCTCGGCGAGGACGTCTGCGCGACGCATCGCAGCCTCTTTGGATGGGTCGGCGACGAGGATGATGAAGGGCTGTGGCCGGCCGCCGAACACCTCGAAGATGCGGCGCTCGACGTCGAGGGCATCGAGCTTGCTCGGGCGTACGGCGACCAGAGAATCCGAGACGTGCACGCCCGTGACGAACACCGATCCACCGAGAGCGAGCGCGATGGAGACCACGATGGCGGCGCGGGCTCGGGTGCGCGTCAGTCCGGCGACCGCGCGAAAGAACGACGCGGGTCGCTCCGTGGGCGGATCGCCTCGCTCGAGGAGCGCGCCGATTGCAGGCGTGAGCCCGACGATCGCGAGGGCGGTGAAGATCTCGCCCGCAGCGCACAATAGACCGAGCTGCGCGAGGGCTTCGACGCTCGAGAGCGCGAGGCTGGCGAAGGCGACCGCAGCGATGGTCGCCGCGATCAAGACGGGCCGCGCGGCGTAGGAGCGCGCGGCGTGCGCGGCGTCGGCTGGTGAGAGCCCGCGCCTGCGCGCGTCGAGGAGCGCCGCGTACACATGGACGCCCGTGTCGAACCCAACGCCGACGACCACCGAGGTGAACGCGACGGCGATCGCGCTGATGCCGCCGGGCCAGAATACGGCGAGCGCCGCCGTCCACAGCGTGCCGAGGGCGAGCGGCGGCAGGATCGCAGCCAGAGCGCGCACGCGCCAGAACACCAGCGCGAAGGCGAGGCTCGCGAGGACGCCCGAGATGACGCCGCTCCGCGTGAGATCCGTTCGGAGGAGGCCCTCCATCTGCGCGGCGACGACGTGCGGCCCGGTCACGCCGAACGTCACGTCGGGGTGCGCCGCACGGAGCTCGGCGAGGGTTCTGTCGACGTCGTCGGTGAATGCCCGCGCCTCGCTCCCGCGCAGCGCTTGCCCGTGCGGCTTGACCACCACGAGGTGGCTCGAGCCGTGCTCGGTCGCGAAGAACCCGTCGCTCCGCGTGCTCACGCCGGACCCGACGGCGCGATCGCCCGCGAGGAGCTCGGCGAGACGGAGCGGGTCCCTCGCCAGCGTCTCGACGGCGGCCCCCGAGCCGGGGGCGAGCAAGAGCTGCCTCGTACCGTCGAGGCGCTCGCGCATGCCCTCGGGCGTGAGCGCGGCGGCGAGGCGCGCGCGCGCGGGCGCGTCGGCGATCCGCCACGCCAGCATCGGATCGGGCGCGGCGACGGCGTCGATCCGCGCGCGTGAGAACGCGACGCTCGGCCGCGTTGCGAGGGCTCGTTCGGTAGCGAGCGCCGCTTCGGCGTTGTGATCGGCGTCGGGGCCCTGGATGAGCACGACGCTCACACCTCCGCCGCCGAAGCCACGGAGGTAGCGGGCCAAGGCGGCCGCGTCGCCTCGCGACGGCAAGAGCGCGACGACGTCGGGGTTCAGCCGAACGCTCGTGGTGACGAGGAGGGCGGCGACCGCCGTCACCGCGACCACCAGCGCGACGATCAGTCGCTCCCTGACCGCGCGCCCGGCGGTGCTCAATGCCAGGCGGTCGCGGTTCGCACCGGCTGGCCGGTGCGGTCGTGCTCGTCGAGCAGCGCCTGCGAGGCGTCACGGCACGCGACGCAGGACGGGAACTGGCTGTGATGCTGGCACGTCAGCCAGGTGGCGAGGATCGGCTCCTCGTCGAACATCTCGGGGTCGAGGTGCTTGCCGCACGCGACGCAGTGGATGTGCCGGTGGTGATGCTGGGCGGGTTGCTGCGGGCGCGGCCCGCCTGCGAGGGCCTGGCGCTCTTTCTTGGTCAGCCGCTTTGCGCGCTTCATCGGGGCCCGGGTATACCACGGGCGGGCAGCTCTTACTTCTTGGCGAAGACGAGCGGCACCTTCACGGTCGCGCCCTTCTTGTTGGTGGGCGCCGAGAAGGTCGCGGTCTTGCCGACGCCCTCGACGCACGCGGCGAGGGTCGGTGGTGCCACGTCGCTCTTGGCCTCGGTGACCTTGCCGTCGGGGCCGATCTTCAGGACGAGCTGGCCCGATGCTTCGAGGTCGGGCTTCTTCTGGAGCTCTGCTGTGTAGCAACGCCGAAAGGGGCCGCTCAGGCTGGCGACGACCTTCGAAGCGTCCGCCACCGAGCCCGCGTCGCCGTCGTCCGCGCGAGACTCGCGGATGGACTTCTGGGCCTCGTCGAGGCGAGGGCGGGCCGGCGACTCGGCCGGCAGGTGCTTGGTGGCGATGGCCAGCGCCCGCGCGCGCAGCGGGACGGGGCGCGACGCGTCTTCTGCGAGGGCGAGCGCGCGCTGGCCGACCTGCTCGCCGCCGATCACGTCCATGCCTTCGAGGACCGGCGAGACGCGCCCCGCCAGGGCGACGTCGAGCTGCCGACCGACCTGCTCCGCAGTCGGCGTCACGCCCGCCCCCTTGTTCTGTTCGGCGATCTCGGCGCGCAGCGCGTCGAGCTGACCCGCGCTGGTGAGTTGGTCGATGGCCGCGATCAGCTTCTCGGCCGCCTTGCCCATCGCGCGAGGCTCGCCTTCGGACGCGATCTGGCGCGCGGCGTCGCCCAGGCCTGGGTTGCCCGGCTCGATGCGCGCCAGGATGCGGAGCGTCTCGGTGGGGAGCGCGTCGGGGGCGGGGGCCGGATCGGCCGACACGCTGCTCGTGGTCGCCGCGTTTCGCGCGTCGTCGGGGGCGGGGCTGCTGGAGCACGCAGTCGCGGCGACGAGGATCGCGGCGGCGAGCGAGGCCGTCTTGTTCGCTGAGGCGAGCATGCCGGCGGTCTAGCCCCGATCGCGCCCGGCGGGTACTCGGGCGAGGGTCTCAGCCTGGGCCGAGCTTCTGAAAGATGACGTCTCTCGGTCGCGCGCGGTAGAGCAAGCTTCGCCTCGGGGCTTCGGCCATGATGCCCTCCCAGGTGCGGCGCCGCGGCGCTTTCATCTGATCGGCCAAACCCGAGGGGAAGCCGGTCAAGGGGTCGACCTCTTCGAGCAGGATCGCGTGCTGGTGCACTCGGTTGTCGCGCTTGATGCCCTGGATGGCGAGCACGTCTCCGGCCCGCAGCTCGTGGACGTGGGCGGCGAGGAAGGCGAAGAAGTCGTCGCGCTTCGCGAAGGGGATTCGCTCGGCCCCCTCGAACTTGCGAAGCTCGAAGAGCTCGGGGTTGTCTTCGGCGAACTTGCCGAAGCCGAGCACGCCACGGCGGTTTTCAGGGTCGTAGGCCGAGATGTCGAGCTTGCCCGCGATGCGCCGCGGCTTGTCTCCCCGTGGCGCGAACCACGCGCCCGACGCGCGCTCCCAGCTGTCGAGGACGAAGTCGACGCAGACCTGGGGGGGGTGCGGGCGGCCATCGGGCAGGTACACCTGGTACGTCTTTTCTTCGACCTCGAACGCCTGCGAGCCGCGCAGGTACGCGCTCAGCCAGTAGGGACGCAGGAGCCCGTCGCGATCGGGGCCCTCTTCTTCGCGGGGTCGATCGAACGGCAGGGCCTCGTCGAGCATGGCGCTCACCGCGTCGCGCATGTTGGCCTCTGCGTCGCGCCGCCAGGCGGTCGCGTCGAGGTGCGCCGCGACCCGCTCGCGGACTGCCCGCGGCTCGGCCAAGCAGACGAGGTCGAGCCGAGCGCCCCGGCTGTGGATCACCGCGCGCGCGGTCGTCTCGCCGAAGCGGAGCCGAGCCAGCATGCCGCGCGCCGTCAGGCGCTGGACCGTCATGCGGTCGTGCCCGGTGCGGCGCGTGAACGCCAGGATGTCGCGGTGCAGCGGCTCGCCGTCGGGGGCGCCCTGGACGCGCACGCGATCGAGGAACCAGATCTTGGCGCCCTTGCCCTTCTGCGAACCGTCCGCGAACACGTACTCCGGCGCTTTGCCGCTCTTGCGCTCGAGGACGAAGGTTTCTTCGCCACGATCGAGGACGAGCCGCGGCTCGTCGAACAGATCTGTCAGCTTGACGCGTGCCTCGAGCTCGAACGCGTCCTCGGGCTCGGCCGCCCACAAGTAGCCCTCGTGGAGCACGACGTCGCGGAGCGTCTGCTTGTCGTACTTGAGCTTGGCGACGGTGCGAGTGACGCGCGTCCCGACGGCGCCTTTCTCGAGGAGCGCCCGCTCCTGGCCGCCCTTCTCCGACGCGGGCGGCGTCGGCTCGCGAACCAGCACCGTGGCCGCGCCGCGGGCCCGCCCCAGGAACGACACCCGGCGCTCGCCCAGCTGCGGGGCCCCGGGCACCTCGGGCATGTTCTCGACCGCGTTCCAGGCGGCTTCGCAGGCCTGACCCTCCGCGTCGAAGGCCGGATGCCCCGAGTCCGCCGCGCCTGACGCCGACCCGGAGCCGGCCGCCCGCTGGCCCAGCGCCGGCTCGACGCACGCCGCCCCCCCGGCCGCGAGGGCCAGGACGGCGGTCGTGATCCACGGCGTGAGGCTCCGAAGCATGCTCAAAGTACGTCAAGCGACGGGCTGAATATTCCTGGCGCTCTTGCCGGTCGCTGCGGACGAACGCGACAATCGGTCCATGATGGTCCAGGTTCGGCTCGCGGTCATCCCGGCGCTCGCCCTCATCGCCTCGTGCAGCAGCGACGTCGACGTCCCGACCGGGGGTGGGGGCCCGGGCGGTGCCGGACCGGGCTCGACCGGCTCGCAGATAACGGGGTCGCAGTCGGCAAACCAGTCGACGGGCGCGCAGCCCTCGACGAGCACGTCCGGCACGAGCGGGCCCACGAGCACGTCGGGCACGATGAGCACGGGGAGCTCGTCCGGGAGCGTGATGACCACGAGCACCGGCGGCATGGTCACGTGCGACAGCGCGACGCCGTGTCAGGACTGCGTGGCGACCAGCTGCGCCGACGTGTGGTGCGACTGCACCGAAGACATGGAGTGCGGCGCCCTCTTTACTTGCTGGTCGAGCTGCATGGACGAGACGTGCACGCAGGCGTGCTTGCAGCAGTATCCGAACGCGATATCCAAGGCGATCCTCGTGACCAACTGCGCGTCCGGCCCCTGCGCGATGGCCTGCCCGCAGTCGGGCGAGCCGCTCGAGCCGTGCGGAGAGTGCCTCTACACGTCGTGTGACGCCGAGATGAACGCGTGCCTCTCCAACCCCGACTGCAGCGGGCTCTGGGCTTGCTTCATCGACTGCGGTCAGTTCGATCTGACGTGCCAGCAGGATTGCTACGCCGCGTTCCCGACGGGCGCCGAGCCGCTCGAGGACGTGTTCGGCTGCGCCGACATGGAGTGCCAGATGGTCTGTAACTAGGCAGATGGTCTGCGACTAGGCGGCGCCAGCTGGCAGCCACAGCCCGACGATGGCGCCGCCCTCTTCTCCGTTCTTGGCGAAGGCGTCACCGCCGTGGGCGCGCGCGATGCGCTGGACCAAAGCGAGACCGAGACCGAGCGAGTCGTGCGTGCCCTTGGGGCGCCCGTAGAACGGATCGAACGCGCGGTCGGCTTCACCGTCCGAGAACCCAGGACCGCCGTCGTGGACCTCGAGCACCGCGCGGTCGTCCTCGAACCTGAGCACCAACTGCTCGGCTCCGTTCGCGTGCTTCGCCGCGTTGTCGATCAAGTTGGCGAGCGCGCGAGCGATGAGGGTCGCGTCGCAGCGGACCTCGCGAGGCTTGCCGACGACACGCGGAGCCCTGCCGAGCCCGGCGCGGTCGGTCGCGCGCGCGGCGGCCGCGACCAGGTCGTGCGGGCGCATCGTGAGGGCCGAGAAGTCGACGCGAGAGCTGGCGAGCAGGCCCCCGACCAGATCGTCGATCTCTTCGATCTCGTGCTCGAGCTCGGCGTAGAACTTCTCGCGCGATTCGGGCGACTGGCCGTCGTCGCGCAGGAGCTCGAGCAGAAGGCGGATCCTCGCGAGGGGCGAACGAACCTCGTGCGACACCGAAGCGAGCAGCTCGCGCTGGTCGGCCATCTGTCGCTCGATCTTGCCGGCCATGTCGCGGAAGGCGTCGTTCAGGCGGTGAATCTCCAAGGGGGCGTGCGGGTGGAGAGGCACCTTCACGTCGTACCGGCCGTGCCCGATCTCGCTCGTGGCGTGGACGAGGGCCTCGAGCGGTCGCCCGATGCGCTTGGCGATCTTGCGAGAGACGGCCCAGAGCACACCGAGCGCGACGAGCAAGCTCAGGATCGACGGCAGCACGCTTCGGTTCGCGTCGCGGCACACCTCGAC
>CALKVR010000687.1 GCA_938004815.1 uncultured Polyangiaceae bacterium
CGCATGGATCGCGCGATCGTCTGGATGTCGGCGACGCTCTCGGCGCCGAGCAGCGTTCGGCCCACCACGCGGAGCGTGAGCGCCGTCATCTCGGCCGCCATGTCGACTCTCGCTCCTGGCACCAGCGCGTCGCGGGTGGCGCGGGCCTCGATGAAGAAGTCGCGCACGTATCCCTCGATCGCCTTCTTGGCGAAAGCCGGGTTGGCCAGGCGGCGGTGCCGGCGCCACACGTCGCCCTCGGTCGTCAACAGGCCCTCGCCGAGGATCCGCGACAGCGCCTCGAAGGCGGTGTGCGTCTTCGCGAAATTCTCGGCCTGCGTCACCAGCACGTCGCGCACGTGCTCCGGCCGGCGCAGCACGTACAGATCCGTCCCGCGCGAAGGAGCGTTGTAGATGTCGCCGTACGTGCGAAACCGCTCGCCCACGAAGCCGATGGGGTCGAAGAAGAACCTCGCCACGTAGCGCACGCTGGCGAGCGCTCCCCCCTGCCTCGGCGGCGGTCCCGGCGGCCTGCGCATCGGCAGCGGAGCCTACCGCTCGCACCGACAAGGACGCTACCCTCGGCGGCATGCCCACCTGCCCGGTCTGCAAAGACGAGGTCGACGAGCTGAAGAGCGTGAAGGTCGACAAGAAGGCCAAGAAGATGTGCGAGGACTGCGCCGACCGCGCTGCCGAGGCCCAGACCGTCGCCGAGGAGAGCGAGGCGGTCGTGCAGGGCATGATGGGCTTCAAGGGCCGCCGGTAACGCTCCCGTGGCGCCGGCCGCCGCCGACGACACGCGCTTTCCGTGGGCGCCGTTGGTGCTGGCGTTCACCTGCGTCGGCGCCAACGGCCTCTCGACGATCGCCGCCGACACCATCTTCGTCAGCACGTTCTCGCTCGGCGAGCTGTCCCAGTTCCTGGGCGTCGCCGCGGTCGTACGTGTCGCGGCATCCCTGATCTACGCCGCGGTGTCCGAGCGCATCGCCGGCGACGATCCGAAGAAGTCGGCGAAGGTCGACGGCGCCGTGGTCGCCGCGACGGTGGCGCTGCTCGCGGTATCGGCGGCACTCGCCGGGAGCGAGAGCCCCACGATCGCCTACGCGGTCTGCCTCACCCAGCTCGTGCTCCCGCCCCTCTTGCCGCTCCTCGCGTTCAACGCGACGGCGAGCCTCCTCGCGGCGCGTCAAGCCAAGCGCGTCTTGCCGCTCGTCGCCGCGGCCGCGACCGTCGGATCCATCGCCGTCAGCGCCGCCGCCACGTGGATGGCTCCGCGCCTCGGGCTGGGAGCCTTGTTCGCGCTCGGGGCGGCTCTCTGCGTCCCCGCCGTACCCATCCTGATTCGGATGGGAGCGAGCGCCGAGCCGGAGAGCGCGGCGCCGCCGAGCAGCAAGGGCTCGTCCGGGTTCATGCAGACGCTCCGCGAGACGGCCGCCGATGTCCGGGGCGTGCCGGCGGTGAGGGTCGTGGTGATCGTCGGTCTGCTCGGCGCCATGGTCGCCAACTTCGTCGACTTCTCGTTCAAGGCCGCCCTCAAGGAGGCCTACGATCGCGACCAGATGGCGGCCGCCCTGGGCGGTTTCTGGGTCGTCGCCAACACCGTCGTCCTCGCCCTCCAGATCCTCCTCACCGGTCGTTTGGTCGGGCGCATCGGCGTGGGCCGCTCGCTCCTCGCCGGCCCCGCCGTGATCGGCGCGGCCGGGCTCGCCTCGGCGGCGCTCCCGGCCGTCGCCGGCACGGGCGTCGCGCGCCTCGCCGAGCTCGTGGTTCGCTACGGCATCGGCAACTCGGTCGCCGACGTCATCCTCGTGCCGCTCGCGCGCAGCATCAGGACGCGCGCGAAGATCGTGGTGAAGGGCTCGGCGACGCCCATCGGCGGTCTCTGCTCGGCGGGCATCCTCGCCGCGTTCGGCGAGGGCGGCCCGGGCCGCGCGGCGCAGGTCGCGCTCGTTGTGGGGACGTGCGTGCTCATGGTCGCGTTGCTCCGCGAGGCGCCCCGCGCCTACGCGGCCGCGCTCTCGTCGGCGCTGACCCGCGGTCGCTTCAGCGAGGACGTGGGGCCCGAAGCGGCCGCGCTGTTTCGCGCCGAGGTGGCGCGCATGCTCACCGCTTGCGTGAAAGAGGCCCGCTATGGCGACGCCCAGCGCACGCTCGACATCATGACAGAACGGTTTTTTTCGCCCGTCGATGTCGCGCCCGCGCTCGCGTCGGCGGACCAAGCGACGCGCCGGCACGCGGTGCTCACGGCCGCACGCCTGACCGGCGCGGCGGACGGCGCGGCCCTCCTCGCCCTCGCCCCCGCCGACGCCGACGCGTCGATCGAGCTCATGGTGCTCTCCGCGGCGCGTGAGCACGGCACCCTGGCTGATCAGAGTCGAACCGCGGCGGCGGCGCAGCGCATCGAGCTGGCACCAGCCGACGACGCGGCCGCCGACCTCTGGGCCGAGGCGGTGCTGCACCGAGCGCTCGACGGGCGGGCGCAGAGAGACGCCGGCGGCGGGGCGAGCGCGCAGACGCTCCTCGATCAGAGCCTGAAGCAGCTGCGCAAGGCGGCCGCAGGCGAGGACTCACCCAAGCGCGCGGCCGCGCTTCGAGCGATCGGGATCTTCGGCGATCGACGGGCCGAGCGAGAGGTCTTGATCGCGATGGGGACGCGCGACGCGACCGTGTTCCACGAGGCGGCGCGCGCCGCGGTGCTCCTCGACGCCAGCGGCGCCGTCTCGTCGCTCGTCGCGCGGCTCGTCGCAGGCCCCCACCCCGCGATCGCCGCGCGCTGCCTCGCCCTCGCCGGGCCGCGCGCCGTCCGTGAGCTCGTTCACGCCCTGCCGGTGACGCGAGGTGAGGGCGCGGTCGCCCCGACCGCCGTGGCCGAGGGCCGAGCAGTCTCGGGCACGGCGCGAGCCGCGCGCGCCCTCGCGCGCATCGGCGAGGGCGCCGCGCGTGAGGTGCTGCGCCTCTACGGATCGCTCGGTCACCGGGCGCGCGTCGCGGTCGCGCACGCGTTCGGCGCGTCCAAGCTCGCGGTGCCGCAGGGCGAGCGGGTCCTCGTCGAGGGCGCGCTCGCCACGCTCATCGACTACGGCGAGTCGATCGCGGGGCACGCCGAGACGAGCCAGCCCGGCGGGCTCTTGTCGCACGAGATCGAGCGTCGCCTGGACGACACGCGCGAGGCCGTGCTCGATCTGCTGGGCGTGCTCGAGGACAAGCGCGCTCTCTCGCGGGCACGCCTGGCCCTCGCGGGCGCGGGCCGCGCGCGCGACGACGCGCTCGAGCTCCTCGAGGCTACCTTGCCTCCCGGCCTCGGCAGGCGCTTCGTCGCGCTCTGCGGCGCGGCCGGCGCCACCATCGACCGCGCCCCGGCTCCCCTCGACGGTTGGCTCGAGAAGTGTTCCAAGCTGGATCGCGGAGAGCTAGCGTTGGGCGACCCGATGGCGGGCGTGCTCGACAAGGTGCTCCTGCTCCGAGACGTGCCCCTGTTTCAGGGGCTCTCGGGTGAGGAGCTGTATCCGGTCGCCGAGATCGCCACCGTGGAGTCGGTCGAGCCAGGCGCGACGGTGGTGAGCCAGGGTGACGCCTCCGACGACCTCTACGTCGTCGCCGAGGGCGAGGTCGCCGTGATCAAGGACGGCGAGACCATCGGTGAGATGGGGGCCGGCAAGGCGTTCGGCGAGCTCGGCGTGCTCGACGGCGCCCCCCGCGCAGCCACCATCCGAGCCAAGGTGGCGTGCCGGCTGCTTCGCATTCCGCGGGTCGAGCTCGAGGGCCTGCTCGACGAGTCGCCCGAGCTGGCCAAGGGCATCATCCGAACGCTCTTGGGCTACGTGCGCACGGGCAAACAGGGGTAGGCTCCACGGCTGCTTCGGGCCGAGCGCCGAGGCCAGAAAGAGGAGAAAGCGGCATGTTTCAGTCGGCCGAGCTCGGGCACGAGCTCAGCAAAGAAGCGTTCGAGAAAGAGGAGCCCGCGCTCCGCGGCAAGCTCCTCGATCTGCAGTACGAGCTCCTGGAAAAGGCCCCATTCTCGGTGGTGATCGTGATCGGCGGCGTCGAGGCCGGCGGCAAGAGCGAGACCGTCAACAAGCTCTTCGAGTGGATCGATCCGCGGCACGTCCAGATGCACGCGCTCCGGGCCCCCACGACCGAGGAGGCCGAGCAGCCGCGCCTCTACCGGTATTGGAGGCGCCTGCCCCCACGAGGCAAGATCGGCATCTTCTTGGGGTCCTGGTACACCGACCCGATCGTCGATCGCGCGTACGGCAAGACCAAGCCCGGCGAGCTCGATCGCGCGATGACGGAGGCCGTGCACTTCGAGCGCATGCTCACGAACGAGCGCGTGCTGGTGATCAAGTTCTGGATGCACATGCCAAAGAAGGCGCAGAAGCGCCGGCTCGAGGAGCTGTCCGACGACCCGCGCACGTCGTGGCGCGTCACCAAGCTCGATTGGGAGCGCTTCGAGATGTACACGAAGTTCCGCAAGGTGTCGGAGCGCGCCCTGCGCCAGACCAGCACCGGCTTCGCGCCCTGGTACATCGTCGAGTCGACGGACCAAGAGTACCGCTACCTCACCGTGGGCCAGATCCTCCACGACGCCATCCGCAAACGCCTGGACGCACCGGCGCAGAACGCCACCGATCTCACGCCGCCGCTCGTTCAGCCGATCGACGGCCGCGGCATCCTGGACTCGCTCGACCTGTCACCTGCGCTCGAAAAAGACGCCTACGAGGAGGCGCTGGCCGAGAGCCAAGGCGCCCTCAACCGCCTGTTCCGCAAGCCCGCGATGAACCAGCGAAGCGTCGTGGCCGTCTTCGAGGGCGTCGACGCGGCCGGCAAGGGCGGCGCGATCCGCCGGGTGGTGCGGGCGCTCGACGCACGCTCGTACGACGTCATCCCCATCGCGGCCCCCACCGACGAAGAGAAGGCGCGGCCCTACCTCTGGCGCTTCTGGCGACAGCTCCCGCACAAGGGCAAGATGGCGATCTTCGATCGCTCCTGGTACGGCCGCGTGCTCGTCGAACGCGTCGAGGGGTTTTGCGACGAGGACGATTGGATGCGCGCCTTCGCCGAGATCAACGACTTCGAAGAAGGCATCGCGCGCTCGGGCGGGATCGTCGTCAAATTCTGGCTGCAGATCGGCAAAGACGTGCAGCTGAAGCGGTTCGAGGAGCGCCAGAACACGACGTTCAAGAAGTACAAGCTCGGCCCCGAAGACTGGCGCAACCGCGAGAAGTGGAACGACTACCAGCTCGCTGCCAGCGAGATGATCGACCGCACGAGCACCGAGAACGCTCCGTGGACCCTCATCGAGGCGAATGACAAGCGCCACGCCCGGATCAAGGTTCTGCGAACGCTCGTCGAGCGAATCGGCGAGGCCCTGTAGGTCTGCGATGCACCTCGACCTCGACGAAGACACCCAGAGCCTCCAAACCGGCGTGCGCGGCTTCGCGGCGAGCCGGGTTCGATCGCGCGCGCGCGAGTGGGAAGAAGCGGGCGCGATCGATCAGGCGGCGCTCGACGAGGCGTGGCAGCTCGGGTTCGCCAGCCTCGGTGTACCGAGCGACCTCGGGGGCGCGGGCGACGCGTCCGCCAAGCCGAGCGCGCTCGTCGGCGCGGTCGTGCTCGAAGAGCTCGCCTACGCCGATCTCGGCTTCGCGCTCGCCGCGTTCTCTCCGATGCACGCGGTGGTACCGCTCTGCCTGTTCGGCGAGGCCGAGCTGCGGGACGAGCTCTTGCCCAGACTGCTGGGCGACACGTTGCCGAAGGCGACCGGCGCCTGGATCGAGCCCGCGCGCACCTACGACGCCTACTCGTTCGCGGCGCGGACGGCGCCGACGCCGGCGGGCCCGGCGCTTCACGGCAAGAAGACGCTCGTGCCCCGAGCAGACAGCGCCGAGCACTGCGTGGTGGTGGCGCGCGGCGGCGAGCCGGGGGGCGCGGGCACGCCCGAGCTCTACCTCCTCGACGGCAAAGCATCCGCGGGAACCTGCGGCGCCCGCTGCGATCTCATCGGGCCGCGCGCGGTCGGCACGTTCGACCTTTCCTTCGATGGCGCGACGGCGCGACCGCTCGCGGCCGGCGCAGGCGCCGCTCACGCACGCCTCGCC
>CALKVR010000688.1 GCA_938004815.1 uncultured Polyangiaceae bacterium
GTCTTGCACCCACCTCGCGTGCGCGGTCGTCCCGAGGGTGGACGAGGGCGTCTTTCATTGCCCTTGCCACGAGGGGTATTTCGATCTGCGCACGGGTGACAACATCGCCGGCCCGCCGCCCCGCCCCCTCCCGCGGATCGTGCTCGAGGTCGCGGGGGGCGAGGTCTTTGCGGTCGGTGTCGAGAAGCGGACGGTGGCCTGATGCGCGCGAAGCGACACATGACCCGCGCGCAGCGAACGACCATCGTCAACGGGATCGTGTGCTTCGTCCTCATCCTGGTCGGGCTGCAGCTCTGGCTGCTCACCGCCACGCTCGACGCGTTCCTGGGTGGCGACACGGCCGCCGTCTTGCCGGGGCTCGCCGCGAGCGCGCTCTGCCTGGCCCTGAACCTGGGCCTGCTCCGGTACCTCTAGGATGTCCCAGGCCGCGCCGCAGCCGGCCGCTGCCGAGGGTCTCGCCGGCATGCACCCGGCGTACTTCGCGCTCGTCATGGCGACCGGGATCGTGTCGATCGCCGCGCACGTCCTCGCCATCCCGCTCGTGCCTTGGGCTTTGTTCGCCCTCAACGCGCTCTTTTATCCGCTGCTCTGGGCGCTGACGATCGCGCGGCTGATCCGCCATCCCCAGAGAGCCCTCGGCGACCTGTCCCATCACGGGCGCGCGGTGGGCTTCTTCACGATGGTCGCGGCGACCTGCGTGCTCGGGACGCAATGCCTCGTCGTGGGTGGGACGCGGAGCGCCGCGCTCTCCCTCTGGGTCTTCGGTATCGTCCTCTACGTCGCGCTCACGTACTCGATCTTCACGGCGCTCACGATCAAGCAAGAGAAGCCGGCGCTCGCCGAGGGGATCAACGGGGGCTGGCTGGTTTCGGTGGTGGCGGCCCAGTCGGTCGCCGTGCTCGGCGCTCAGCTGGCACCGACGTCCGAGCACGCCGAGGTGATGCTGTTCTTCTCGCTGACCATGTGGCTGGGCGGCTGCATGCTCTACCTCTGGATCATTTCGCTCATTTTCTATCGCTACACGTTCTTCACGATGGCGCCCTCCGATCTGGCTCCGCCCTACTGGATCAACATGGGCGCCGCGGCGATCTCGACGCTCGCCGGCGCCATGCTCGCCTCGAGCGCCGCCTACTCGCCGCTCGTCGACCGGGTGTTGCCGTTCGTCCGCGGTCTGACCCTGATGTGGTGGGCGACCGCGACGTGGTGGATCCCGATGCTCGTGGTGCTCGGGGTGTGGCGTCATGGCGTTCGGCGCTTTCCGCTGAAGTACGACCCTCTCTACTGGGGCGCGGTGTTTCCGCTGGGCATGTACACGGTCGCGACGGCGCGGCTGTCGGCCACGGTGGACGCTCCCTATCTGCTCGCCATTCCTCGATGGTCCGTCTTCGTGGCGATCGGCGCATGGGCGATCACCTTCGCGGGCATGGTGCTGCACCAAGGGCGCGTGCTCCTGGGCCGTCGGTGAGCGCCCGCGCAAGCTTTGCGCCCAGCGAGTTGTCTGCACCCGCGATCGCGCGCGGATCCCGCGATTTCCAAGGATTTCCAAGGCACGGCCGTTGCTGCAGCCCTTTCATGCGGTTCGACGACACTCCTCCCGGGCCGATCGAGCGTTTCATGGTCGAAGACCACGTTCGGCTCGACCGGCTGCTCGACTCGGCGACGGCCGGGGCAACGATTGATCCCGCGCGCTATGCCCGGTTTCGGCACGATCTCTTGCGGCACATCGCGATGGAGGAGCGAACCCTCCTGCCGGATGCCAGGCGGCGGAGCGGCGGTGCGCCGCTCTCCATCGCCGCCGCGCTCCGCGCCGACCACGGTGAGATCGCGAAGCTGCTCGTGCCCACCCCGACGCCGGCGCTGATCGACGAGCTTCGCGCTTTGCTCGCCAGGCACAACCCGCTCGAAGAGGGCCCCGCGGGGCTGTATGCGATCTGCGACCGCTTGGCCGGTGAAGAAGCCGGTGAGGTCGTCGAGAGGCTTCGCGCGCAACCGAACGTCCCCGTCGCACGACACTACGACGGGCCGCTTCTCCATCGGAGGCCGTAGCACCATGGGTCGGTCGCTCCTGCTCCATGGCGAGGTGCCCGAGCCGGCCGCGCGTCCTCGATTCGCGCTGGCCGCCAAGGGTTTCAGACCGTTCTTCTTGCTCGCGGCCGGCTTCGCCGTTCTCACGGTCGTGACCTGGGTGCTGATGTTCGCCGGCCTCATGCGGCCGCCCGCCTACCTCGCCCCGTTCGACTGGCACGCGCACGAGATGATCTTCGGCTTCACCGCCGCCGTCATCGCGGGGTTCTTGCTCACCGCCGTCGGCAACTGGACGCAGCGAGAGACCGTGGTCGGCGCCCCGCTCTTCGCGCTCGCCGGCGTATGGATCGCCGGGCGCGTCGCGATGGCATTCCCCACCATCCTCTCTCCCCCGG
Organism: uncultured Polyangiaceae bacterium; assembly: GCA_938004815.1. GTDB lineage: Bacteria > Myxococcota_A > Polyangia > Polyangiales > Polyangiaceae > Xiheicaenibacterium. Next base: position 2,421 of record CALKVR010000688.1, read on the forward strand.
TCACCGCGGCGATCGACCTCACGTTCTTGCCGCTGCTCGGCGTCGCCATCGGCCGCTCGTCGGCACTGGCAACCGCCGCAATTTCATCATGCTCGGGGTTGTGCTGGCCCTGTTCGCCGCCAACCTGACCATTCACCTGGACGCTCTCGGTGTGATCGCGGCCGGCTCGGCCCGCCGGGCGAGCTTCGTGGCCATCGACGTCGTGCTGCTGATGATCGTGGTCGTTGCGGGCCGCATCTTCCCCATGTTCACGCGCAATGCCACGCAGGTCGCGACCATTCGATCGATCCCGCAGCTCGATGTCGCCGCCGCCGTCGGGATGGTCGGGGTCGCTCTGCTCGACGCGATCGCGGCCGATGCCTCGCTCATCGGCGCGGCTTGCGCAGCGGTCGCGGTCGTCGCCGCCGCGCGCGCCTACCATTGGGGCGCCCGCCACACGGCCAGGCATCCCCTGCTATGGGTGCTTCACGCAGGCTACGCCTGGCTCGTCTTCGGGATGCTGCTCCGGGCCACCGCCACGTGGAGCTCGGCGGTGCCCGCCGCAGCCGCGACGCACGCGCTCACGGTGGGAGCGATCGGCACCCTGACCCTGGGCATGATGGCGCGCGTCGCGTTGGGCCATACGGGCCGAGCGCTGGTTGCACCGCCGGCCGTGGGCTGGGCCTTCGTCGCGATCAACCTGGCCGCGGCGCTCCGCGTCGCCGTTCCGATCCTCGCCCCCGGTGCCTACCTGACTGGGCTCATGGTCTCGGGGGGCCTCTGGGCCGCCGCGTTCGGGATCTATCTGGTCGCTTACGCGCCGATTCTGAGCGCACCTCGCGTGGACGGAAAGGCGGGCTGAATGCGACCAGGGCATGGCTCTCGCTCGAATCGACCGCGGTCGTTGATCCCGCGTGAGCACGGGGCGTGGGCGCACCTCTGCCTGCCGCTCGCGGTGGTCCTCTTGGCCGGGACACCGTCATGGGCCGGCCTCTGCTACGCCGTGGTGGCCCTCCTCGCCTTTCTGGGCCACGAGCCCCTGCTCGTCCTGCTCGGGCAACGCGGGACACGCGCGCTCCGAGAGGACGGCAAGCGCGCGCGCTTTCGGCTCCTCTGGATGTTCGGCGCCGCGCTCGGCGCCGCAGGCTTCGCGCTGCAGTCGGCGCCGTCGACGCTCCTGTGGGCTCTCGTCCCGCTGGGCGCTGCCGTCGTCGCGGGATTGTTCGTAGCGAACGGCCGCCAGCGAACGCTGGCGGGAGAGCTCACCGCGTCGGCCGCGCTGACGGCGGCGGCGATCCCAACCGGCATCGCGTGTGGGCTGCCTTGGCTCGAGGCGGTGGCGATCACGGGCGTCTTCTGGGCGTCTTTCGCCGCGTCGACGGTCGAGGTGCGCACCGTCGCCGGCCACCCTGCACCGCTCGCGTCGCGCGCCGGCATCTGGATCGCCGTCGCTGCCATCTTCTTCGTCCTAGCCCTGTTTCAGCTGCCACTAGCGGCGTCGATGCTGCCCCTCGTCCTCATCGCGGTCGGGGTTGGCATCGCCCATCCGCCGGCCTCGAAGCTGCGACGCCTCGGCTGGAGCCTGGCCGCGGCATCGCTCGTCACCGGCGTGCTCGCGGTGGTAAGCCTTCGCGTGGGAGCCTGAAGCCGGGAGCAGACGCATGGCCGTCGCGCGCGTTCATTTCATTCTGTACGTCCGCGACCAGGCGACGAGCGCGCGCTTCTACCGCGCCGTGCTGTCCGCCGAGCCGACGCTCGACGTGCCCGGGATGACCGAGCTCGCGCTGCCGGGCAACGCGGTCCTCGACCTCATGCCCGAAGCGGGCGCCGAACGCTTGCTCGGCCCGCCGCACGACCCGGCCGCCGCGAGCGGCCTGCCCCGTGCCGAGGTGTACTTGGTCGTCGACGATCCGGCCCTCTACCTGGCGAGGAGCCTCGCAGCGGGGGCACGGCTCGTCAGCGGCCTAGAGCCGCGCGATTGGGGACACGACGCGGCGTACGTGCTCGATCCCGACGGACACGTCGTCGCGTTCGCCCGCGTTCGGTAGCGACCCGCGGCCAACCCGAGTCACCCCTTGCGGGGTGGGCTGAAGGGGTTCGCCGGATCGTAGTGACGGTTTTCGACCGGCGGGGCACCACCACCGTCATCGTCGTCGTTCGACGCGTGCCGGTCCGGCAGCGACTTGACGATGAGCCAGGCGGCGACCGCGCCGCCGATCGCGCAGAGGATCGCGAGCGGGTACATCGTCAGGATGTCGCTCCCGATGCCGAGCATGCCGGCCAAGAAGAAGCCGATGAGCTCACCGACGATCCACAAGAGGGCGAGGGCGCCCCAGCCTGCCGAGTGCCCCTTCTCGCGCGCCGTCTTCGCCAACCGGCGACCGAAAATGACGAGGAAGATGATCTCGAGCATGGTTGGCCCTCCGCTTCGTGCGCCGGATGCTCATGAGAGCAAGCCCGCGCCCCGCCCACCAGCGTGCGCGCGCGGGGACGAGAAACAGCCGCGCACTTGCCGCCTCGGGCGAGCTGAGGTTTGTTGATATTCATGCGCTGGGCCGGCTCCTCGCTCATCGTTCTCGCGCTCGCGTTCGCGAGCGCGGGCGCGCGCGCGCAAGAAGCCGGGGAGCCGCCCCCGCCGAAAGACCCGCCGCCGTCCGAGCCGGAGCAAGAGCCCAAGGACGAGGAGAAGGACGACGCGAAGGACGAAGGGGAGAAGGGGGAGGGCGACGGCGCGCGCAAGCCGCACCCCGAGCCGCGCGTCATCATCGACGTCTCGACGAAGAAGCGGACGAAGACGTCGGACGCGGTTCAGGCCGCGGCGCGGCGCGGCTTCTGGGGCAAGACGGTGGGTTGCTACAAGAAGGTCGCGTGGGAGGAGCCGAAGCTCGAGGTCGACGTGACGCTTCGGGTCGAGGTGCGCGGCGGCTCGATCAAGAAGGCCACGGTTCAGAAGGCACCCGCCCCCAAGAAGAAGACCAAGACGAAGAAGAAAGCCAAGTCGAGGGCAGCCGAGGTCGGCGCCTGCCTGGCGAAGCGGGCGGTGGGGCTGTCGATGCCCAAGGGCGTCAAGACCGCCACCTCGCTCCGCGTGCAGATCTATCCGGGCGACGATCCCGTCCCACCACCGCCGCCGAAAAAGCGGGACTGACGCGTCAGCGACCCCCTGGCGGCATCTTTTCGAGCAGCGCCACGAGCGCCTCGCGCAGACCCTTCATCCTTGCCGCTCCGATCTTCTCGGCGCACTCGCCCTCGAGCGCAGCGAGGACAGCCAACCCGTCGAAGAGCCCGGCCCGGCCGCGCGCGGTGAAACGCACCCGCCTCGCCCGCGCGTCGTCGGGATCGACCGCGCGCTCGAGGACACCCATCGCCTCCAGATCGTCGACCAGCTGCGACGCCGCTTGCTTGGTGACTCCGAGGCGCTCGGCCAGAACGGACACGCGCGTCCCCTCCAGATCGATATGGGGAAAGAGGCTGGTGTGCGACCGACGCAGACGCGGCCGGCCTGGCTTCTCGGAGACACGCCGCACCGCCTCTTCATCGAGGAGCCGCGCTGCCTTGAACAGGAGCTGCAGGGTGCTGGCCTGCTTCGCCGCCTCGAGGCGGGCGCGGTAAGCGGCGTCGCGTTCGGCCATCGCCGCTGGTTGTACCCCGGCGCGGATTTTAGTCAACCTCGCTTGACATATTGGTCAACCGTGCTTGACTAGTTGGGTGCGAGGTGAGCCGTGACCGATGCCGCTGTCGTCTTCGATTTCGCCCAGGTGCTTCCAGGCCGCTTTCACATGCCGGCGCGCATGACGGCGCTCCCGCTCGCCGGCGGCGGGGTCGCGCTCGTTTCCCCCATCCCCATCGATGATGCGCTGGCCAGTCGGGTCGAGGCGCTCGGCCCCGTGCGCTACCTGGTCGCGCCCAACTTGCTGCACCACCTCTACCTGGGCGCGGCGCAGGCGCGCTGGCCTTCGGCCCGCGTTCTCGCGCCGGATTCGCTTCGGGCGAAGCGCCCCGACCTCACGATCGATGGCGCGCTCGAGGACGGCTTGCCGGATGATCTCTCGGCGAGCGTGGAGGCGGTCAAGATCGACGGCGCGCCCACGGTCGACGAGCACGTGCTGTTTCACCGGGCGTCGGCGACGCTGGTGGTCACCGACCTCTTGTTTCACGTCGTCCGCCCGCGGGGGCTCGTCGCGCACGTCGCCCTCTGGCTGGTCGGGTGCCGCGGGCGCCTCGCACAGAGCCGCGCGTGGCGTCTCTTCGTCAAAGATCGCGCGGCGGCGGCCCGGAGCGCCCGCACGTTGATGGGCCTCGACTTCGATCGCCTCGTCCCGGCCCACGGGGACGTGATCGACCTTGGCGCGCGGCCTCAGGTCGAGCGTGCGCTCGCGTGGATGCTGTCGGGCGAGGCGTTGCTCGCGCCCGGTCGTGGCGGCGCGACCGAGCGCTCACGCTCGCTGACCCGCTTGGTCCAAAAATAGACGAACAGGCCGACGAGCGCAGCGGCGCTGAGCGCCGCGTTGGTGATGATGAACGGCACGCTGTCGAGCAGGACGCTGTAGACGAGAAACCCCGTAGAAGCGAGGCATTGTCCGACGAAGAGCCAGGGCGACACACCCTCGTTGGAACGCACGCGCCACTGCCGGTGGATCTGCACGGCGATCGTCGTGATGAGGACGGTCGAGCTCGCGTAGCCGACGAGGTCGGGAGACATCTGTGGGCCGCAGCAGCAAGCGGCGCGCCATTCGCGCTCGAGCCTGGCGCGGCGCTTGCCGTTACGCACGGGATGGCGAAGTCACTCGTTGAATCGGTGGTCGTGATCACGGGGGCGTCGAGCGGCATCGGGCGGGAGACAGCGCTCAAGATGGCGGACGCCGGCGCCAAGCTCGTCCTGGCCGCGCGCGACGAGCGCGCCCTCGAAGAGGTGGTCGGGCTCTGCGAGGCGCGCGGCACCGAGGCCATCGCCGTGCCCACCGATGTCGCCGCCGAGGCAGAAGTCGACGCGCTCGCCAAGCAAGCGGTGCAGGCGTTCGGCCGGATCGACGTGTGGATCAACGACGCCGCCACCTACATGATGGGCCGCGCCGACCAGGTCCCCTGCCACTCGGTGCGGCGTCTCTTCGACGTCAACGTCATGGGCGTCGTCCACGGCTCGCTCGCCGCGCTCGGGCACTTTCGAGAGCATAACAAAGGCGTCATTATCAACGTCGGGTCCGTCGCCGGCAAGGTGCCCTACGCCATGGCTTCGGCCTATTGCGCGAGCAAGCACGCCGTCCACGGGTTCACCGAGGCGCTGCGCCAGGAGCTCGCCACCACGCAGATCCGCGCCTGCCTGGTCGTGCCCGCGACGGTCGACACCCCGCTCTTCGAGCACGCCGCCAACTACACCGGCAGGACGATCGAAGCGATGCGGCCCATCTACCCCGCCGAGAAGGTGGCCGACGCCATCGTCGACTGCGCGCTCCATCCGCGCCGCGAGGTGCTCGTCGGGGCCGCGCCGCGCGTCCTCGCCGCGATGTCGAGCACGATGCCTGGCCTCCTGGGACGAATGGAGCCCAGGGTCATCGAGCGAGAGCACCTCGGCTCGCGCCCGCGCGGCGCCTCGAGCGGAAACCTCTACCTGCCCGAGGAGCCGCATGAAGGCACGGGGCACTGGCGTGAGCGCAAGCCATCGTTCGACATCCGGCGCATCAAGGATTGGCTGTTCGGCGTGGGCAGGCGCCTGCCGAGCTTCGCCAAGTAGGGGGCCGGGCGGGGCGACGCGACGCGCCGAATCGGTGATGGGGGTCGCGAAGCCCGACCACTCATCGCTCTCGATGCGCAGGCAATGCCCGACCTTTCTCCTCGTCGCGGTGCTCGTCGCGTGCGCCGATGAGACCGATGACGACGAACGCGCCCGCGAGACCGAGGCCGACGAGTACTGCGAAGTCTACCTCGGCGGCGGCTGCAGCCCGGACGAGGCGTACGCCGAGTGCCGCGCTTGCTACATTGCGTGCGGCGAGCCCTGCCGCGCCAACGCAGCGTGCGGGAACACCGAGTTCGCCTGCGAGTAACTCGCTCTCGTACTCTTTCGAGCGTCAGGCCGCGGCGGACGCCGCCTGGTTGATGTCCATCAACAGGCGAACCGAATCGGCGTAGGTGGTGCCGCGGCTGCACCGGCCGCCCTTGATCTCGAGCACCTCGCAGAACGACGGCGGCTCGATGGGCGGCGGACGGTTGGAGCTCGAAGTGCCGCGCAACGGGGGAGGCGTCGAGAGCCTTTTCTGCACATGGCGGATCCCGCACTCGGCGATGACGACGAGACCAGCGTCGTGAACCGCGCGGACCTCGAGCTGAGCGCTCGGGGTGCCCTCGACGAGGCTGCGGAACGAGGCGATCACCGCGTTGGTGCCGCGCACGCGCTCGTCGCGCGAAGCGTGGAGCCACTCGACGTCGGGGGCCAGCATCGCGCTGATCCACTCCCAGTCGCGACGGTTGAAGGCGTCGTAGTAGCAGCGGACCCAGTCTGTGTTGCTCTGCTTCGGCGTCGTCACGGTGGTCTCCTCCAAGCACGGCCCGGGCCACAGGCTCGTCACATGGCTCGAGGTGCTCATCCCCGCAGATTTCGAGGTTGAGCTCAGATTCGGTCGGCGTTGTGTGATGGTCGCATGGATCGGGTTCGACCCGGAGCGGATCCTCGGTGCACCGGGCACCCATGGCCCGGGACCTACACGGGTCTACTGTGTGGTCTGGACAGGCGCGGGCTGAGGAGGCGGCGGCGCGGCCGAAGGCACCGGGTCCGGAGACGGCAAGATCGCGGTCGGGCACTCGCGGTTGATGTCCCCGATGATCGCCGACTCCTGGGTCTCCACCTGCGCAAACGCTTCGGTCTTCTTGTCGACCAGCCCTTTGTCACCCCGGGCGAGGGCCACCGACAGCTCTTCGGCCAAGGTGGCCTGAACCCGCAGCGACCCAACGTAGAAGCCCCCGAGCCGCAGCAGCGCCTCGTCGGCGAGGACGGTTCGCTCGAGCTCGTCGGCGACCCGGTTGAGGGCGTTCTTCATCGCCATCAGCTCGCTCTCGCCGGCCGCCTTCGCCTTGTCGGCCTCGTTGTCGACGTGCTGAACCCCGCCGTTGATGACTGCGATCAGGAGCGCGCACTGCGACTCCTTGCTCGGCAGCGCGACCTGCTGCCCCTGGTCCTCCGGCGCCGGTCCCGCCCCCTGCACGTTCGCCTGCCCACTGCTGCATGCCGCAACCAGCAGCGCGATGCCCGCAACCATCAGCCCCAAAGGTCGGCCTGGCATGCCTTGCCCTCCGTCGCGAGCGCCACCGCGCCCAAGCCCATACCTCGAAAGTCGTCTTCCCACATCAACCTGCCGTCGAAGGAGTAGCAGCGAACCTCGCCCGCGCCCCCCACGAAGATCCGGCCCCGATCGACGAGGAGCGTGTCGGCGGCCGGGATCGTGGCTTGCCAGGAGAGCGCGCCGGTCGCGAGATCGACGCGAGCGAGGAAATTCCGCGTCAAGAGGAACCCCCCGCCCTCTTCGACCACGACCCGGACGGCCGCGTTCGAGCCGGTGTCCCAGGCCCAGAGCCGCTTGCCCGTCTCGGGGTCGATGCCGAACCCCTTGCCGCCGAAGCCAGCGATGAGGGGCGGCTGCCCGGACGCCGTGCGGTAGCTCATGACCCTCCTTAACCCCTTCGAGGTCCGGACGACAGGTCGCGCCGCCCATGCTAATCGGGCCGCCCGATGAGCCGCATCTACCGCTCCCTCCCGCCCAAAGGCACCAAGGTCGGCCTCGCCTTCTCCGGTGGCCTCGACACGCGTTGCGCCGTGCTCTGGCTCGCCGAGCAGGGCCTCGAGGTGCACGCGTACACCGCCGACCTGAACCAGCCCGACGAGGCGAACTGCGCCGACATTCCGCCGATCGCCATGGCCCACGGCGCCAAGGCGGCCAAGCTGATCGACTGCCGCGAGGCGCTCGCGCGCGAGGGGCTGATCGCGATCCAGTGCGGCGCGTTCCACCTGTCGACGGGCGGGAAAAAATACTTCAACACGACGCCGCTCGGCCGCGCCGTGACCGCCACCTCCATCGTGCGGGCGATGCGCGCCGACGACGTGCACGTCTTCGGCGACGGCAGCACCCACAAGGGCAACGACATCCAGCGCTTCTACCGGTACGGCGCGTTCGTCGATCCCGACCTGAAGATCTACAAGCCGTGGCTCGATCCGAAGTTCGTCGATGCGTTCGGCGGCCGCAAAGAGATGAGCGAGTACCTCGCAGAGCGAGGCAAGCCCCACCCGGCCGGCGTCGAAAAGGCGTACTCGACCGACTCGAACATGCTCGGGGCCACCCACGAGGCCAAGGACCTCGAGTACCTCGACAAGGGCATCCGCATCGTGCAGCCGATCATGGGCGC
>CALKVR010000689.1 GCA_938004815.1 uncultured Polyangiaceae bacterium
GTCGAGCGCCGCGACGAGCAGTGTCGCCCCGGTGGCGCCGCCCGAGTCCGCGTCGTCGGCGGCGGCGCTGAGCCACGCGTCGGCCAAGTCGCTCCGCCGTCAGGACCAGCCATCGGAGCGCTTCGAAAAGGATCGCGCCGGCTGCGAGGCGGGCGACAGGGCGCGTTGTCTCTCGCTCGCGGAACGATACGCTCCGGCAGGCCCGATGTCCGGGTGTGGTGTCCCGCGCGGCCGACCGTTTCCTTCGTTGAAGCGTGCGCCGTCGGATGTGGAGGGCGATCGGAGAGGCTATCTGCAGGCGATGAGCCGGGCCTGCCGAGCGGGCGACGCGAACAGCTGCGACCTCCTCACGGCCGCGCCGCGCTTCGCGAACATGGCCTCCCGGCACGCGTGGTGGGCTGGCGCCCTCGGCGATCCCGAGCGGGTCGGCGCGCGCGTCTTTCGAGCGAGCGGTCAAGAGAAGTGGGCGAAGATCCTCGCCGACGAGCGAGCCGGCTGTCTCGAGCCAGAGCGACCGTTCTCTTGCCAGGCGCCGCTGCTCACCCTCTTCACGAAAGAGAAGCCCGGCGCCGACAAGGCGCTCCCGGCCAATGTGCGCGAGCGCGCCGAGAAGGCCTGCTCCGCGACCCACGACTGCGCCGACGTCTACATGGCGCTCGACAAGTCCGGGTACTCCGTCGACGCGCTCGCGCCGGTGCGTGAGGCGTTCGCGAAGACGCTCACCGAGGCGTGCCTGCAGGGCGAGTGCACCTGCGCGACGGCCGCGAGCTACCTCCCTGACGGCGATGCGCGGCGGCTCGATCTCGGCATCCTCGGGTGCGAAGGCGGCGAGGCCGACGGCTGCTATCTGCTCGCGCGGGCCTACGAGACCGGCGTCGGCGTCGACAAGGACGAGGCCAAGGGGCGAGCGCTCCTCGATGTCGCGTGCCCTCCGCTGCGGCCCATCGGCATCGCCGACGCCCCGCTCACCGAGTACTCGCCTCGCGCCTGCGATCGCCTGGCCGAGATCGCCATCGGCGGCGCCTATCCCGGGACCGATCGCAACACCGCCAAACACTACGCGCTCTCGGCGTGCCGGCAGCCGAGCTACGAGATCGATCACGGGCCCTGCGTCCGCCTCGGCATGCTCTGGGCGACCCGCCAAGCTGCGGGGAGAAACGCGCACGAGGCGCGCATGGTCGCGATGGGTGAGTCGATCGCCGGTGGCGACCGCCCCCACCTCGACGACTGTCAAAGGCCCAGCGTCGCGCGCGAATGCGGCGAGCTCCGCGAGGCGCTCAAACGCTCGAAGTAAGTGGCACCGCAAGAAGCAAGCCACGTCGCCACGGCCGAGCGGTGTTGTATGCTGGCCGCCTTGCGAATCGTAGCCGCCTGCGTGCTCGTGCTCGCGTCGATGGTATGCGCACGCACCGCTGGCGCGTCGCTCTCCGAGGACGCGGCGCGAGCGAGCGCTCTCCTGGCGCAGAAGGGCGCGGCGAGCGTCGATCGCAAGACGGTGTTCCTCGACGAGGGGCATCCGGTGCAGCTGCGGGTCGGGGCGTCGACCGGGTGTGCCGTCGCGGTCGTCTTGGCGGCTCGGTCCGTCTCGTTCAGCGCCCTCGTCGTGGGCCCGCCGGCCGCGCCCCCTGCCGACGCGGCGCTCTTGCGTGGCGATCCGGCGCCGGAGCCCGAGCGCTTGGCGAGCCGCGCGGGCCTCCTCGTTCTGAGCTCGTGCGACGGCTCGCTCGACGCGGTCGTGACGATGGCCTCGGCGAGAGGTGCGCTCGAGATCTTGACCGCGGTCGTGCCCGCCGCGTTGGGCGATCTGTCCGCCGACCTCGATCGCGAGGTCGGGCTCGCCGCGCGGCGGGGCGATCCGGGGCCCCCGCTCGCGCCGGGGTCCTTGCTGGAGCGTCGCCGGCGCGCCGACGACCGCGCCCGCGCCGACGGCGCGACGAACGTCCTGCCGCTCGAGATGAAGGCGGGCCCGCTCGGCAACGGCGAGCTCAGGATGCGCCTGCCGGCCGGCTGTCATCGGCTCGACGTGATGGCGGAGGTCACGGTATCCCCCGCGGGGCTCATGCCACCCGTGGACGTCGACGTCGAGCTGCGCCACACGGCGACCAGCGAGGTGATCGTTCGCGACCGCGGCGAGACGCCGGACGCTCGTGTCGAGGCCTGCGTGGCCGAGGTGACGGAGCTGTCGCTGCACTTTCGCGGAGCGCCTCCCGAGGCGCGCGTCGTGATCAGCGACGCGATCTGGCCTCTGCCTCGATGGGTGCCGCAGCGCTGGGGGCCAGCTGCGCGAGCGGCTCTCGCGATGGCGGTGCGCCGCCGCATCGGCGGCGCGCCGGCCCGCGGCCCCGTGGCCGAGGTGCTGGGGGCACAAGGCACGACGCAGATCGCGGTCGTGGTCGAGCCCGACCGCTGTTACGTCGCCGCCGTCGCCTTGATGAAAGGCAGCTCGCGCGGTCTTCGGCTCGCCGCGAACGCCTCGGCACGCACGAGCAGTGAGGAGGTCCCCGCGACCGCTGGCTCGCCGAGCGTGGTCTTCTGCGCCGATGGCACCGACGTAGCGCGCGTCTCGGTCGAGGTCCCGGGGGTGAGCGTGTGGTGGGTGCTGGCGGTCTGGCAGCTCGGCGCTTCTAGCCCGGCCGCCGATGACGCGGATGCTCCCGCCGAGGCTCCCGCGGAGGCGGTCGACTCGTGAAGCGCCTCGCGGCCTCGATCGTGCTCTGCAGCCTCACGCTCGCTTGCAGCGCGCCGCCGGTACAGCCGCAGCCCAGCCGCCCCGAGGTGGTCGCGGGCCCTGGCGATGCGCAGGCGGTGGCGCTCTTGGCTCCGGTCGCGGCCGCCGCGCGCAAGGCCGCCGGGGCCGGCGACGCCAAAGCGGGCGCATCGGATCTCGCGGTCGTGGCGACCACGTTGGGCGCCGAGGGGGATCGAGCGGGCGGCTTCGTCGCGCCGCCCAAGGACCGGTGTCTGCTGGTGTTCGCGCGCGGGTCCTCCTCGATCGGCGACGTCGATCTGTTCGCGTTCCACGACGATGGCAGCCCGCTCGTCACCGACGAGTCGTCGTCCGACCGCGCCGCCGTCGTCATCTGTCCGCCGTCGCCCGATCGACTCTACGTGGCGGCGCGGATCGCGTCGGGCAGCGGTCTGCTCGCGGTGGGCGCGCAAGAGGTCGACAAGGTCGCGGCTGCTGCTGCGGCGCGCGCGATCGGCGCGCGTGTGGTCGGGTCGGAGAGCGGGCGCCTCGAGTCGTGGCCCGGCCTGGAGGCGAAGGTCGCCGCGCACCGCAAGGCGCTCGGCGGGTCGTGGGAAGACGTGCGCCGGTTCGCGGCCCCCGTCGACGCGCGCGCGCCGACACGCACCACGATCGCCATCGAAGCGGGGCGCTGCTTGGATGTCTTGGTCGTGCCCAGCGACGAGGTCGCGAACATCGAGCTCGTGGCCGAGACCGAGGACGGCCGCATCGCTGCCCGCGGCAGCTCCGAGGGGCGTGACCGGACGCTCGTCGTCTGCTCCGACCTCGGTGACGTGATGACGCTGTCGGCGCGCCCGCGCGCGTCGTCGGGCACGGCCGCGTTCGTCATCGGTCGCTCGCGC
>CALKVR010000690.1 GCA_938004815.1 uncultured Polyangiaceae bacterium
TGGCAACGTGCTGGCGGCCGCAGGCGAAGCGGCCGAAGAGGGCTCGAGCATCCTCACCCTGACGGTGGTCGGCCTCGGCGGGTTCGGACTGGCGCTGCTCCTCACCATCCTGTGGGCGGGGCGCAAGCAGCGGAGCCTGTTGAAAGAGCTGCATCGTCGCGACGATGCGCTCCTCGGGCTCATCGCATCCATGTCGGGCCGCACCGAACGGGCGACCTTCGGCGAGCTCGAGAACGCGCTCGATGCCGTGATGAAGAAGCGCCCGCAGCCGAAGCAGGGCCTGACCGCGTCGCACGACGGGCACTGACGCCCGACGTGCGCTCGCTCTATGCGCCGGGTGCGAGCGTGCTGGTACCGAGGCCCGGGGTCGAACCGGGAAAGAACCGGGTCTGAGCCGATCGCGTCTGCCTATTCCGCCACCTCGGCAGGTGTACGGTTCGAGAGACGCGCTTTCACGCGCGGTGCTGACGCGTCGCGCGTGAAAGTGCGCCCCCCCCAAGACGCTTGGCCTATCAGACCTCGGGGATGGGCTCGAACCCGCTCTTCACGATTTGCGACAGCTCGGCAGTCGCCAGCGCCGAGAGCAACGCCTTCGTAGCCCTGGGCGCGCCGACACGAGCGAGGACGAGCACGATCGCACCGCCGACCGCGAGCGCGCGGGGGTGCGCCGCGAGCGGCTTCAAGAGCGAGTGGCGCGCGATGAGGCGCTGGAGCCTGCTGCCGGCGAGTCCGAGCGAAGCCAGATCGTAGAGGCTGGTGCGCGGGGACTTGACCCCCAGCGCCCGCACGATGGCGGTTCCGGCCATCGCGGTGGCGCCGAAGATGCCCGCCAGCATGAGGTTCTCGGGGCCGATGGTCTCGGTGACGTTCTCGAGGATGGTCTCGGACTCTTGCATGGCGAGCTCTCCTCGGATCAGCGGTGGGCGCGGTGCGACGACGACTTCGAGCGCGGCTTCGCCGTCGCGCGCGACGGCGCCTTCGGCTTGGCCGACGCCCGCTGCGCCTCGATCTCCTCGACGTTCTCGCTGCCGGTCTTGAGGGCCCCGGTCATCACCTCGCGGACGTTCTCGACGAGCGTCGCGCGCCAATCCGACGCCCGGAGCTTGTTGAATCGAGCCTCCATCTTGGCGCCCAGCGTCTCCAGGGCGTCCGCCTCCAGCGCCTCCATGATGCGAGGCAGCAGCTGCTCCTCTTCCTCCTTCACGTGGTGCTGCACGTTCTCTTTGAGCACCGTGATGAAGTAGTCGAAGTACTCGCTGCCGATGTTCTCGTCTGCACGCAGCAGGCTGAACTCGACCAGACCGTGTTCGACGAGGGCTTCGCCCATCACGTCGTTGATGCCCATCTGGTCTTCGCAGGCGGGGTAGAAGATCTCGCGCTCGATCGCGTCGTGACCCACCAGGTTGGCGGCGAGCTCCTCGAACAGCTTCTGCTTCTTCGTTCCGTCGGCCTGCTCGATCCGGCTGAACAGCTGCTCGACCTCGCGATGCTGGGCCTTCAGGTAGTCTGTGGCTTTCATGCTGCTTCTCCTGTCTTTCGAGGAGAGCTGCAAACTCGGGGCCGGCCGCCAGCGGCCGAAAAGCTACTTCTTTTCTGGCTCGAGCACGCCGAGCACGTAGTCGGTGCGACGGCCGTACTTTTTTGCCGCAGCGCGCACGCGCTCGGAGGACACCTTCTCGATCAAAGACGCCACGTCGAGGATCAGCTTGGGGTCGTCGCCGTAGGTGTACGCGCCCTCGAGCTCACGGATCCAGAACGCGTTGCTCTGGAGGTTGGTCTCGTGGGCGCGGCGGCGCGTCTCTTTCACCTTGGCTATCGTCTCCGCGTCGACGCCCTTGTCCTGAACGGCGCGGAGCTCGTCGAAGACGGCGTCGCGCAGCTTCTCGACGTTGTCCGGCGCGCAGCCGAAGGAGACCGAAAGTCGATACTCCTGGCGCGGGCGGCGAGTGACGGTTCCGCTCACTTGCACCCCGTACACGCCGCCGAGCTCTTCTCGAAGCTTCTCGCGGAGGTGGTAGCGCAAGACCTCGACGAGCATCTCCATGTCGTTGTCGGTGTCTCGTGACCACGTCTCGCGCCCATGCAGCGTCAGGGTGAACGAGCTCTTGGGCTCGGTGCCCTTCTGCACGACCTTCGTCTTCGCGCCCTTCGGAAAGCTGACCTTCACGTCGCGCCACGTCTCGGTGCGCTTCACGGACGGCAGGCCGCCGATGTAGGTCTCCACGAGCGGCTTCAGCTTCGCGAGCTCGAAGTTCCCGACCAGGACGAACGTGAAGTCGCCCGCATCGGCGAAGCGATCCTTGTAGAAAGTCATCGATTTTTCGAGATCGACCTTCGCCAGAATGTCGGCGGTGGTCGGCTGCCGCCGCGCGTGGTTCTGGCTGCTGAAGATCATCATCTCGTCGCGGAACAGCGTCTCGGGCGAGAGCCGCCGGTTCTTGACCGCCTCGGTCTCGCGGAGCCGCCACGCAGCGAAAGCCTTGTCGTCTTTGCGAGGGGCCGTGAACGTGAGGTGCGTCAACTGGAGCAAGAGCTCGAGATCCGACGCCGACGCCTGCCCCGTCAGGCCCTCGTCGAGCTCCGAGATGCGCGGGCGCACCCACGCGATCTTGCCCGAGAGCGCCTTGCGCAGGCGCACGGCGTCGAACGGCCCGAGCCCGCCCTGGTTCACGACTTCGTCGGCGAACTGCGCCGGCACGAACTCGGGGTCCTTCACGAGCGACGTGCCGCCCGGCGAGAACGCAGCGAGCCTGACGTCGTCGTTATTGAAAGCCGTCGGCTTCACCACCACGCGTGCGCCGTTCGAGAGCTTCCACTCGGTGACGCCGATCTCGGCGATCGTCTTCTCGGCCACCACCTTGCCGGGTGTGGGCGCGGCCTTCATGAGCGGCTCGCTCGGCTGATCGTCGACGTAGGCCGCGATGTCGCGCGCGGCGACGTCCCTTTGCAGGGCGATGAGCGCGGCCGGCGTCGGCTTCACGATCGTCGACGGACCCGTCACGCTGATCACGCGGCTGCCCGCGCCCAGCGACTTCGCCATACCGTTCAGCTCGGCGAGACCGAACGTGGGCACGAACTTCTGTGCCAGCGCGAGCTCGGCCTCGCGCCCGGGCATCGCCTCGCCCTCGAGGAAGTTCCGCACCATCTCGGCCGCATACTCGCCCGCATCGGTCTTGTCGCGCTCGGCCGCGGCTCTCTCGAACGACTTGATGAGCCGCTTCTTGGCGCGATCGAGCTCCGAGGCAGTGAACCCGTGCCGCTCGACGCGGTAGACCTCCTCGAGCAGCGCGGCGAAGCCTCGCTCGATACCGTCCTCTTTCACGACCGCGGTCTGGCGAAGCGCGTCCGACGTCCGGACGAACCCGCCCACGCCCGCCGACGCCGTGAGGAACGGCGCGTTCGGATCGCGGCGCAGCTCGTCTAGGCGCGCGTTGATCATGCTGCTCCAGAGCTGCTCGCCGATCGCGCGCCGGTAGTCGCGACCGCTGACCTCGGGCCGGTACGGCATCTTGGTGATGATCGAGACGGTCGTCGCCGGCATCTCCGGATCGGTCTCGATGGTAACGAGCGGCTCACCGTGGGGCGGGAGCTCGACCTTGGGGCGCGGTCGCGGGGTCTTGGCGGCCGGCAACGACGCGAACTCTTCGATGATGAGCGTCTGCATCACGGCGGGGTCGAAATCACCGACCGCGATCACGGCCATGAGGTCGGGGCGGTACCAGTCCTTGTAGTAGCGAACGAGCGTGTCACGCGATGCGCCCTTGATGATCTCGGGTACGCCGATCGGGACGCGCTCGGCGTACTTCGACGCGTGAAAGAACGTCGGCGCTTGTTTGTCGAAGATGCGCCGCCCGGCGCCGCGCCCGAGCCGCCACTCTTCGAGGATCACGCCGCGCTCTTTCTCGACCTCCTCGGCGTCGAAGCTCACGGCGTCGGCCCAGTCACGCAGCACGCTCACCGCTTTGGCGACCGTCTCTGGCTTGTCCGAGGGAACCTGGAGCTTGTACACCGTCTCGTCGAACGACGTGTAGGCGTTGAGATCGGCGCCGAACCGCACGCCGCTCTTCTCGAGGAACGCGACCAGCTCTTGCTTCGGGAACCGCTTCGTCCCGTTGAACCCCATGTGCTCGACGAAGTGCGCGAGCCCTCGCTGGTCGTCGTCCTCGAGCACCGAGCCCGCGTTCACGGCGAGCCACACCTGCGCGCGCTTCTCCGGCTTCTTGTGAGGCAGGACGTAGTAGGTGAGGCCGTTGGGCAGCTTGCCTTGCTTGATCTCGGCCGCGAGCGGCAGGGGCCGGTCGAGCTCGTCGGTCACCTTGGCTTCGGTCGTGGGCGTCTGCGGCAGCGTCCCGTCCGTGACGCTGGGGCCGCACGCGGCGGCGAGGGCGAGGCCGAGCCAGGCGAGGAGCGTTCGACGCATGGCCGACGGCGTAGCACGTGCCCGCGCCGGCCGGCCGAGGGAGTCACGGGCAACCCGATCCGACCGCTTGCGGCTCGGGCAGGGAAGGCCTAAGGCCGGCCGCCGTACATTCGCAGTCTCCCTGGCCCCTACGAGGTCCCTCCCATGAGAACGTTCATTCTGTCGTTGGCTGCTTGTCTCTCCCTCGTCGCCTGTGGTGGCGGCGGCTCGTCGAGCGCGCCCAGCGGCTCCGCCGCGGCGACAGCGCCAAGCCCGCCGAGTCGGCCGCGGCTCCCGCCGCCGACGTCGCCCCCGAGATGGCGGCGTTCCTGAAGGAGCTCGACGGCAGCGACGACGGCGTGAAGAAGGCGCTCGCCAAGGTCGCGAAGCCCGGCCTGGATTCGAAGGACATGGAGATGTACACGCTCAAAGAAGCGAAGGTCATCAAGACCGACAAGAAGTCGGACAAGATGACCTGCTACGACTTCGAGGCGAAGGCCGGCATGATGACGTACACGTTCTACGGCGTCTGCTGGGAGGGCGGGAAGATCGTCTCCGTCGAGAAGCAGGACTCGAAGTAGCTCGGCGTCAGCGGCTCGCGACGCTCGCCTCGGGCGAGCCCGCGGGCCGCACCTCACCGAGATCGATGATGGCGTGGTCCTTCATGAGGACGAACGGCCGCTCGTCGAACGAGAGCTTGCCTTTGCCGTCGTGCCCGATGACCTGCACCTTGCCCATGCCGAATCCCATCGGGCCGCGGGCGTAGTAGCGGACGAGCAACCGGTACGGGTACGCCTTGGGCGCGTTGTCGATCGTGAACGCCTCGGGGCCGTACCCGGTCGTGACGTCGGCCTCGAGCCGGCCGCCCGACACGAGCGTCTTGTTGCCGTAGTAGGCGTGGTCACCGCGGCCGTCCGAGACGTGGAGGTCGACGTCGCTCGCGTCGGTCTCCCACACGAGCACGAAGCGCAGGCTCGGCGATGTGAGGAGGGTGCGGTTGTACTTCTCGAGGCGCTCGGCGATTTCGCTACGCTTGGCGGGCTCGGCCGCGGCCCACGACGTCGCGGCGAGCGCGAGATCGTCGCGGAGGATCGTCTCGACGCCCTGGAAGCGCCCGTCCGCGTAGTTGCGGTCGATGCCCTTGGCGAGCGCGTCGAAGGCCTCGGCGGGCCTGCCCAGCCGGAGGAGCGACATCGCGCGCAGGCGGTGGCTCGAGGGGTGATCGGGACGGTCCGCGACCGCGGCGGCGTACGACGCGGCCGCGAGATCCAGGCTCGCCTCGTCGCCGACGCGATCGAGCCGCTCGCCCGCGAGCCGCAGCATGTCGACACGGTACGACCAGAGCTCCAGGATCGACCCGTAGGCCCGCGCCGCCAGCGTCTTGTCGCGGGCGAGCTCCGCCGCTTCACCGAGGGCGACGTACGCGAGGACGTCGCCCGGCGAGTCGGCGCGCCACGCGATCGCCTCGGCGAGCGCGCCCTTGGCATCGCGACGCGACACGAGCTGCATCACCTTGTCGAACCGACCCTCGTAGGGGTTGGTCGGCGGAGGCAGCGGCGCGATGCGGCTGTCGCCGGGGCGGGGCATACGCTGGCGCGGCGCGGGTATGCCGATCGCGGTCTCAGCGACCTCGGACTGCGAGTCCGGCGGCCCGAAGACGATCGGATAGGTGACGGTGACGACGCCGTTCTCGGGCTGGGGAAACGTCAGCCCCATGAAGGCTTGCGTCACGCAGTTGATGAACGTGCGCGACGTGATCGTCGAGCCCGCGTCTTGGGCGCTCCTGACGCTGCCGTCTCGCGCGATGACGAACCGGACGCTGACGCGACCGCTCGCGGTCGAGCTTCGCCCGAGCTCGGCCTCGTAGCAGCCGCGAAAGCGACCGAAGTTCTGGCGAACGATGCGCTGGACCACCTCGGGAGGCAATCGACCGGAGACGCTGGTCGCGCCCATCCGCACCTGCGGGGGCCGCGTACGGTGCGCGCCGCCGAGGCGACCGCTGCCGGCGCCGAAGCCCTGCCCCGTGCCTGTACCCGCGCCGCGACCGATCGCGCCGACCGATCCCAGGCCGACGCCCTCGGACCGACCGCCGCCGCCCTCGCCGATGCCGGAGAGCCCGAGCCCGAACGAGTCGCCGGGCTCGCTGCCCCACATGTTACCGCGCGCGCTCAGGGCGTCGGTTCCAGGGCTGTCCTGCCGATCCCACGGCGACGACTTGGTCGCGGTCGCGATGCTCGCGCCACGCGGCACCGAGCGCAGAGCGACGCGGCCGTCGACGATCGACAGCACGTCGAGGTTCGCGGTGCGATCGATCTTGAAGCGGTCGTAGTCCTGCTCGGTCTCGAGGACGAGCATCGCGGTGTGGTCGCTCACGATCCGGTGCTTGGTGCTGAGCGCGACGATCTGTGCCTGCCGCGCCTCGGCGGTGAGCGTCTCGTCTGCGTCGATCGCGTCGATGCGAGCGAGCGCGACAGATCGCGCGACGACCGGCTGCCCCGCCTCGCGCACGGCGGGCCGCATCGCGTACGGCCCGATGCGGACGGTCGGGCTCTTGTGCTTCGTTTCGAGGGCCACGACGATCTCGTCGCCGGGCTGGGCGCCGTGCACGGCCGCCGGCTGCACCCAGTCGGCTCCGTCGGCGCTGACGGCCATCGACGGCAGCGTCTTCGACCCGAGGCGGCGCGCGATCTGAGCGCGCCCCTCTTCGGCCCCGACGATCACGCCGGCGTTCGGGAGCTCGCTCTTGGTGACGGCGGCGAGGAGGCTCTCGTCTCGAATCCCGCCAAGGACCACCGCGTCGGCGCGGACGAAGCCGCTCTCGCCGAGCCTCGCGGTGATGCGCTTGATGTCGCCCACCTCTTTGGCGCCAACCGTGGCGACGCCGTCCGAGACGATGACGAGGCGCGGCTGCGCGAGCGCGGCGCCCGTCTTGCGGGCCCAGACCAGGGCGCGCGCGAGATCCGACGCCCCGAGCGCGCCGCGCTGCTCGATCCGCTTCACGTGCTCGTCGCCGAACGCCTTGGCCGGGCCGGCGTAGATCGGCTCGACCTGTTGGTCGAAGCACGCGACCGATATCGGTGCGTCCGGAGGCAGCGCGGCGACGACATCACGCAGCGCGGCGACCCCTCGGCTCATGTCGAGCGCCCGCGACGCGCTCGTATCCACCAAGATGACGGCGCTGTCGAAGGCCTCGCGCGCGCTCGCGGCATCGGGGATCCTCACCCGAACGAGCGCCTCCTTGCCAGCGCGGATGCCCACGTCCTCGTCGCTCGACCACTGGTCGCGCGGCACGAGGAGATCGCCGGCGGGCTTGGTATCGAGCGCGTGGTGCACCGCGATCGCGTTCCCGCCGCGGAACACTTCGGCGTCGAGCTTGGCCACCGTCGGTAGGCCGGCGAAGCGAAGCCGGTAGGGCGCGCGCTCGGTCAGGGTCTCGGTGTAGGTGACGACGAGCTCCTTCCGCTCCTTCGCGAAGATGGGGAACACGCGCACGGCCAGCTCGTTGCCCGCCCCCTGCTCGAGGAGGGCCGGGTCGCGCTTCTGGTGCAGGAACTCTTCGTACGTCACGCGGGCCCGCTGCTTCTCGACGACCTCGCTCTCCATCCACGCCCCGCGGATCTTCATCGCGAAGCGGCTGAGCGACGCCCCCGGCGGGACGGTGAAGGTGAACCGGCCCTCGATGGTGCGATCTTCGGGGTTGTCGAACGAGAGGCGCAGCTCGGTGACGGCCACCGGGTCCTCGATGACGGTGGTCGCGCTGACCGCGGCTATCGCCAGGCCGACGCCGTCCGTCGAGGTGAGCGAGAACGGAGGCGGGGCCGGACGCTCGTGCGCGAGGCCCGGCTCGGGGAGCAGGACCGCCTGAACGGGCGGCGGTGCGCTCTCTCTCGGAGCGGCCCCACCACACGACAGACCTACGGTGACGGCGAACAGCCCGAGCATGCAAAGGGATGCACGGGGCATGGGTCCACCGACAGCGGCGAGCCAGGAATGTTCCCGGCGGCGGTCAGGTCATTTTGGCTGTCGGCCGAGGCGCCGTCGCCGTAGGCGCGAGCCCGTCTCCCTGAAAGGACGTCCCGTCGGCGAGGAGGTACTGGCCCACCGTCTCGTAGCGGGCTGGCCCTCGCCCCGGGGCCGCGAGGACCTGCTGAGCCGTCGCCTTGCCGAAGGTGCGCTCGCCCTCGAGCACCGCTCCGCCCGACACGGCCATGACCCCGGCGAAGAGCTCGGCCGCCGACGCCGTCTGCCCG
>CALKVR010000691.1 GCA_938004815.1 uncultured Polyangiaceae bacterium
ATCGAGAGCCTTTCGCGCGCCGAGCTCGAAGAGCTCGTGGCGCTGGCCGACGACCCGAGCGCGATCGATCTCGACGCCGGCGAGCTCGCGTTCGGAGACGAGACCGACGCGCCCCTGAGCCGCGCCCAAGAGCGGTGGCTCACCGTGCGGCACGGCGTCTACTTTCCCTGGAAGTGCTGCTACCACCTGCTCGACAACGTTCGTTGGGAGGACAAGCACTCGGGCGCGGGCAAGGCCTTCGCCCCTGATGCCGAAGAGCACTTCCCGCGGACGATCGAGGTCATCCGCGGCCTGCCGTTCACCGAGATCGGGCGGGTCGTGATCTTCGGCATCGAGGCCAACGATCACGCCCCGCTCCACCGCGACACCGAGCCCGGCAAAGCGCTTGGCGTCGCTCAATCGATCTCGATCGATCCGCGCGGCTCCAAGGGCTTTTACCTCCAGAACGGCGAGGGCGACCCGCCCGTGGTCGTCGACAAGCGCGTCTACTGGTTCAACGACATGGACTACCACGGCGTCCTCGCCGCCCCGCGCTTTCGCTACTCGCTGCGCATCGACGGCGTGTTCGAGCGACGCTTCGTGCGCGAGATCGAGGAGCGCACGCGCGCGTCAACCTCTCGCCCCGGCGGCAGGCGATAGCAGCACCGGCGCGCTCAGGGCGTGGGCGTCGGTCGCGCCCGCCTGGAGCCGGGCGTAGAGCCCGGCCGGCGCGCCCGCGACGAGGAACACGCCGAGGTTCGTGCTCCGGCCCCGGTCGTCGAGCGCCGCCTCGAAGTAGCGCTGTGCGATCCACCGACCCTTGCGCGCTTGCGCGAGCGACGCCTCCCACTCGTCGCGGGTGACGAGCTTGCCGATGACGACCTCGTCGCCCTCGGCGCCGTAGTCGCTCTTGAGCACCCAGTCCTCGCGCGCGGCGCGGAGCTGCTCGGGGTGGATCGTCTCGAGGCGTGACGTGACCGGCACGAGCTCGCGAATGGTGTCTTGCGCCGCGACGCCGAAGCGATGGATGTGCTCCCACAGAAAGGCCATCATCCGCTTGTTCTGGGCGACGACGGCGCCGAACGGGTTCACCGTGACCGTGCGCCGCGCGGCTTGCGCCTCGAACGCGACGATGAGCGGGCCGTGGAGCGGCGCCGCGTCGACGACCTCTTCATCGGCCCACGCGCTCGCGCGCTCGCTCCACCAATCTGTCTTGTAGTGGCGGATGAGCACGCTCACCGGCTCGTCGAAGAGCCGTGCGGTCGGGTCGTCTTCTCCCCGGGACCGCAAGTTGTACGGCGAGCCGAGGGCGACCGCGTAGCCGGCCGCCTCGAGCCAGCGTTTGTAGAGACGGACGAGCGACAGATCTTCGGTGAACTCGGTCGGGTAGACGATGCCGGCCGCGGGGGGCCCGCCGCCTTCGACGAAGTGCGCCCGCATCGCGCCGACCATCTCGACGAAGCGCTGCTCGAGCGACTCGTTCGGGTCGACGAGATCGGGGTGGTGCTCCCGGGCCAGCGCGCCGAGGACGACCGCCTCGGCCTCGCCCGTCGGGGTGTCGCAGTTGAGCTCGGCCATGGCGAGCCCGTCGTCGGTGACGAACAGGTCGGCGCGCGCGATCCCGTGCCACATGGGGTACGACGCGGCGAACATCGCCTTTTGAACCGGTGTCAGCCCGAAAAAGTCATCGAGCAGCGCCGGCTCGTCGGAGAGCAGGCGCACCGCCTCGTCGTACACCTCTGCGATCGAGGCGGCCGCCTTGGCGAGGCGGCTCGCGAGGGCCATCGAGAGGACGACGGGCTCTTCTTCGAAGCGCGGCGCGCCGTCGAGCCACGGGTCGGTGATGACGCCGCTGGCGATCAGCGACTTGGCGAAGCGGTCGTAGGGCCTGGTCACGCGAGGAGCGAGAGGGCGAGCGCGGCGCCGAGGTAGGTGATGGCCTCGAGCGCG
Organism: uncultured Polyangiaceae bacterium; assembly: GCA_938004815.1. GTDB lineage: Bacteria > Myxococcota_A > Polyangia > Polyangiales > Polyangiaceae > Xiheicaenibacterium. The sequence continues at coordinate 1,930 of CALKVR010000691.1, forward strand.
GCCGCGCCGACGTTGCGGTCGCGCCCCACCGCTTCGTCGAGATCGCCGCCCCGCACGGTCGGCTTGCCGCCGAGCAGCACGCCCTGAACGACGATCTGCCGGATGGGGACGAGCGCGACCGAGACGACCGCGACCGTCGCGAAGCCCACCAGGGCCGTCGGCCAGTCGACGAAGTCACCCTCGAGCGCGCGCGCCACGACCACCGCGACCGCGATCGAGACGCCGCCGTAGCTGATCGCGGCCGCCAGGTTCTCACCCTCGATCTGCTCGGTGTCGTCGTACGTCGTCAGCGCGCGAAACAGGGCCACCATCATCTGCTGGGCGACCACCGCGAGGGCGAAGAAGGCGAGCGAGAGGGCGAGCCCGCGGATGTCCGAGCCGGCCATCGCGCGCGACGCGAGGAGCCCCATCGCGACGTAGTGGGCGGCCGCCGCGGTGCCGGCGGCCACGTTCCCCCGCTCGAGCGCGCCGGTCAGCCGGCGCTGCATGACGAGCCGCAGACCGAGGACGCCGGCGAGCTCGAGCAAGGCGAGCCCGAGCAGCCCGAAGGCCGCGCTCCACAGAGCGTCGGTCGCGATGTCCTCGCCGCGCACGCAGTTCTTGGTCACGGCCGCGCCGACGAGGAATACGGCCAGGACGTCGCCCACCTCACGCAGCGCGAACGCGCGGTTCTCGCCGAGCAGCTCGGCCCGCAGCGAGCTCTTGGGCGATATGAGCCGCTGAAGCAGGCGGTGGGCCACGAGCAAGACGAGCACCGTGGCCGAGCCGAACGCGGCGAGGTACGGCGTGCTCGGTTCCTCCATGGGGCCGACGTTACCAGGTTCGGAGCGCGAGGGGGTGACAGGGGCCGAGCCCGCAGGCATCCTCGGACGCGTGGGCGCGCCCGGGATCAAGGGCCTCTTCGGGAGGCCGTTCGTCGACCTCGAGCCGCACCTCGATCTGTCGAAGCTCGACGAGGTGCACGAGGAGATCTGCCTCGGCCTGGCCGCCGTCCCCACCGACTACACGGGGGGCAGCCACCGCTCGATGGGGATCGTGCCGGCGTCGCGGCCCGACGACGTCGGCGTCGACTACGGCGAGGTGATCCGCGGCCTCGACGCCGCCGCCTTCGAGACGTTCCGCTCGCTCTCTGACGCGCCCGAGGCGATCGACCCGGCGAAGCGCCACGAGCTCACGTTCGGTGAAGAGCGCGCCGTGCCCCTCTCGCGGCGGCAGATGCTCTGGCTCAAGGTCCGGTTCGGGGTCTACTTCCCCTGGAAGGCGTACGTCGAGCTCATCCCCAACCGCACGTGGGACGAGAAGGCGTCGGCCGAGGGCAAGCGCTTCACCCGCGTCGCGCGCAACTTTTTTCCCAAGACGATCGCCTTCGTAGAGGCGCTTCCGTTCTCGGCGATCGGCCGATGCAACATCATGGGCCTCGAGGCCTTCGACCACGGCACCGTCCACCGCGACGGCGAGCCCGACGAGCAGACCGACCCCGACGAGTTCATCACCTTCGTCCCGGGGGCCAACAAGCGCTTGTTCCTGTGGGACGACGCCGAGCGCCGCGAGCACTTCATCGGGGCGCGCGCGTACTGGTTCAACGACTTCGACTACCACGGCGTGGCGCCCGACCCGTTCTTCCGATATTCGGTTCGGGTGGACGGCGTGTTCCTCCCCGAGTTTCGCGAGCGAGTCATCGCCGGCGCGAGGGCGGCATGAAGAGCCCCTTCCACCGCGACAGCGAGGTCGATCACCCCGGCATCGTCGGCGCGCGGTGGTGGAACAAGTCGGTCGTCGAGTCGGCCTCCACCCAGGGGCGCCGCGTCGCGTTGCTCGTCCTCGGCGCCTCGGTCGTCGGCGTGATGGGGCTCTGCACCCTCGGGATCGTTGGCGCTGCTTCGGGCGTGGGCGGCGACGACGCCAAGGACGAGCAGCGGCAGTCGCTCAAGCTCCAGCAGGAGTTCGGGTGGAAGTTCGACGTGCCGACGCTCTCGCTCTCCTACCCGTGGGGGTACGCCACGACCGAGGGGCGCCTGGCGCTCGCCACCATCGTCGACGACCTCGATCCCGCCCGCAGCGATCTCGCGCCGTACTACATGCCGACGCTCTTTCAATCGCCCGAGGCGCTGCCCAAGGTGATCTTCCCCGACGGCTCCAACGCGAGCATGCAGCCGATCGCGCAGGGGCTGCGCCCGGTGGAGTCGCCGCAGATGAAAGACGCCGTGCTTCGCGGGCGGGCGCTCGGTAGCGCGCTCGTCGGCGCCGTCCCCCCCGTCGCGGTCATCGTCGATCTCGACGGGCCCGAGGCGGTCGCGCTCGCGGCGGGCGCGGCCGCCACGCACGACGTCGTCTTCCTCTTCGACAATTGGCCTCACCCGAACGGCGTCGTCCCCGCGCACCGCACGCTGGGCGCGGCCGTTCACCATCGGAAAGACCTACTCGAGGCCAAGGCCAAGCGTCCGCCGACCGCGCCGCCGATGTTCGTCCTCGATCGCCAGCGGCTCGCCCCGTACGTCGACGACCCCAACAAGTTCGACAACCGCTACGCCGCCAAGCTCCCGCCCGCGTCGGCCCTCCAGGGCCTCGGCATCAAGCGCGTGCTCTACGTCGCACCGCTCGGCGCGAGCCCCGTGCACATGTCCGACCTCGAGCAGCCGTTCGCCGCCTACCGGCAGGCGGGCATCGACGTGCGCGCCCTGGCCCTCGACGCGTTCACGGTCCTGAACGGTGAGGCTTGGTTCGGCGAAACGAAGCAGCAGCACGCGGCGTTCCTGTCGAGCTACGGCTGGGGCGACGCTCCGGCTGGCAGCGACGCCACCCCGCCCTCCATCAACGACTTCGCGCGCCGCTGGCAAGCCCCGACCGTTGCCAGCGTCGACCCCAAGCTGACCGCGCTCGGCGTCACCACCGTGGCGGTCGCCCTCGGCACCGGCTACGTCATCGGCCGCACCGGCACGTGGAATCGTGTCCCGAGCGGCAGCTACGGGGGCGGCTGATGGCGCGGCGATCGATCCTCGCCATCGAGATGTGCCTGCACTTCGACCCCAACGTGCAGAGCTACATGCAGCAGCTCGTGCGCGCGGCCGGGCAACAGCTCAGCTTTCAGGAGAAGTGGCAGGTCTACGATCAGGCCGCGCGCTGCCTGATGGCCAACAAGCACCTCTGGCAAAAGGGCTGCTGGGATTTTTTCGACGACGACACGCGCGCGCGCAGCGACTTCAACATGTGGGTGCACGGGATGACCTCGCTCGAGGGGGCGCGCCAGCAGCCCTCGGGCGCGCCCGATCCGTACCGCGGCGGCGCTCGGTTCATGACGTTCACGATGGCGGTGCTCCTCGTCAATGGCAGCCAGAGCGAGCGGCGCCTCTGCCACGTCTGCGAGATCCCCGAGCCCTACCTGTGGCAAGCGGCGACGTTCGAGCGCATCTTGCAGGGGCTGCGCTACCTCAACTTTGCCAGCGTCGAGGGCAGCACGATCTACCTCATCCCTCGTGATCCGGACTGGGCGCTCACGCAAGAAGACTTGAAGCACCCCAAGTTCGAGTACCTGCGGCAGATCGTGTGAGCCCGGTGGACCGCTACGCGCTCGGTGCCGCCGCCGTCTCTCGAACCTCGCGCGCTCTCTTTCGCGCGCGTGAGCTCTCGTACCGCGCGCGCCGCGCCGCCGGGCTGCCCTCGGAGGCGATGCGCCGCCGCGACGAGGCCGAGCAGACCGTCGCGGCCGAGCTTCGCGAGGGGCGGGCGCGCCGCGGCGCTGCGCAGCCCCGCAACATCCTCCTCGTCACGACCGATCAGCAGCGGTTCGATTCGATCGGCGTACACGGCCAGCGCATCGCTCGCACGCCGACGTTCGACGCCATCGCGCGCGCCGGCGTCGACTACCTGCGCTGCCACGTCCAGAACGTCGTCTGCATGCCGTCGCGGGCGACGATCGTCACGGGCCAGCACCCGCTCACCCACGGCGTGGTCGCGAACGGCATCGCTCTGCCCGACGACGCACCGAACGTGTTTGCGCACCTGCGCCGCGCGCTCGGATACCGCACCGCCCTCATCGGCAAGGCCCACTTCGATCCCCACCTCGACCCGACGCTCGCGTGGGACGAGAACCGCCTCGCGGCCGAGGGCTCGACCGGGCCGTTCCGCGGGTTCGAGCACGCCGAGCTCGCGACGCACGGGCCGCTCGGCGGTCACCACTACGCGGCCTGGCTCCGGCGCGAGCACCCCGAGCACACCGCGGGCTTCGGCGCCGTGCTCACTGGAGCGGGGGGCGGCGACACCGGCGCGCCCGAGGTGAAGCACAACCCCGTGCCGCGCGCGCTCTACCACACCGACTGGGTGGCCGACCGCACCCTCGCGTGGCTCCGCGCTCGGGCGACCGACGAGCCGTGGGTGTGCTGGATGAGCTTCCCCGACCCGCACCACCCGCTCGACCCACCCTACGAGGAGGTGCGCGCGCGCATCGATTGGCGCGACGTGCCGCTGCCCGAGGGCCACCCCGGGTCGGCCGATCGCGCTCGCGACCTCCTCTCGCGGCGGCCGCGCCATTGGCTCGACTGGTACGACGGGCGCTACAAGAACCCCGAGGGCGGCCCCATCTCGTTCGAGCCCGCGCGGCTGACCGCCGACCAGGTGCGCGAGGTCAACGCGATGATCCACGTCGAGAACGAGCTCGTCGACGAGGCGATCGGCCGGGTGCTGGCAGACCTCGACGCGCGCGGCGTGCTCGCTGACACCGATGTCATCGTCACCACCGACCACGGCGAGCTCCAGGGCGATCTGGGGCTCCTGTTCAAGGGGCCGTACCACGTCGACGCGCTCCTGCGGGTGCCGCTCCTTTGGCAGCCCGCGCGGCGCGCCGCCGTCGCGCCCGCGCGGATCACCCAGCCGGTGGGCCTCGTCGACGTCGCGCCCACGCTCTGCGCGATCGCGGGTGTTCCCGCGCCCGACTGGATGCAAGGTGCGCCGCTCCCCGTCGCCGACGACGCGACGCGCGAGCGCGTGATCACCACGTTCGACAGCCAGTTCGGCCAGGTCGGCATGCACCTGCGCACGATCCACCGCGACGGCTGGACGTGCACCGTCTACCTGCCGTCCGACGATCGCGGCGGCCGCTGGCCGGCGTACTGGGCGGTGTGGGGCCGGGGCTCGCGTGTCCCTCGCTATGACGGCACCGAGGGCGAGCTCTACGATACGCGCGCCGATCCCCACCATTTCGAGAGTCGCTGGGGCGACCCATCCGTCCGCGCGCTGCGCGACGCGCTCGTGGCCGATCTGCGCGATCACATGCCGCAGGCGCGGCCCCAGCCGTTGCCGTTCGCCGCGCCGACCTGAGCGGTCCGTTGTTCTCGAGCCGGTCCGGCGGCTTTCGCCAGCGGTGAAATGGTTCGCGAAATTCTTGTCGGCGCCGCGCAATTGGTTGGATCAGAAACGAACGGTCGCTTACCCGCCCGTAAATTGCGGGCACCGCGCGACGCGCTGCGCTACGACGAAACGATGGGTACGCGGACGCCGAGCAAGAACGGCGCACGCTGGAGGCTCGAGACGACGGCGATGCTCGGGTTCTCGTTGCTCGCGCTCGCCCTCGCGCTGGGGATGGCGTTCTCGATCCAGCGCTTCGCCAACGAGGCCGAGGACCAGATCGGCCGCGTCCGCGTGCAAGAGAACGCGATCACCCACGTCGAGCGCCTCCGGTGGTTCGGCTGGATGATCATCTCGAGCGGTCGTGGCTACCTGCTCGCGGGCGATGCGGCGCTCCTAGAGCAGGTCGAGGACGCGAAGGTGCAGTTCGATTACACGCTGGGTCAGCTTCGCGACGAGCAGCTGAGCGCGCCCGGACGCGAGATCGCCGACGACGCCGAGCGCGCAGCGCGAGAGTTTCTGCGCGTCCAAGAGGAGCTGCTCGACGCGCGACAGGGGTCGCTCGACCCGACGGCGCTGACCGCGCGCTTCGAGACCGAGCTCCTCCCGTTGAGCCGCGCGCTCGATCGCTCGCTCTCGCGGCTCGTGACTCACAAGGAGACCAAGCTGAGAGCGAGCTACGCGCAGGCACGCCAGGGGCGCGCGGACCTCGAGCGGCGGCTCTACGGTTTGCTGGGGCTCTTGATCGTCCTCGCCTTTGGCGTGAGCTGGCATCTCTCGCGCCGGTTGGGCGGCGCGTTCCGGCGCGAGCACGAGGCCCTGCGCTCGGCGCGGAAGGCGATCACGGCGCGCGATGAGCTCATGGGGATCGTCGCCCACGATCTGCGCAACCCGCTGAACGCCATCACGATGAAGGCCGCGTTCCTGAGCGCCGACGCCGAGTCCGATCGCACGCGCGAGCAGGCCGTCTCGATCGGCAAGGTCGCGATGCGGATGGAGTCGCTCATCGCGACGATGCTCGACGTCACCAAGCTCGAGGCGGGGAGGTTCACGGTCGAGGTGGCCCCGTGTGCCGTAGAAGAGCTCGTCGACCAGACGTCGGACACGTTCGGGGTGCTCGCCGCGTCCAGGGGGCTCTGCTTCGAGCAGCGCGTCGAGGAGCGCGACCTGGTGCTGCTCGTCGATCGCGAGCGTGTCCTCCAGGTGATCTCGAACCTCGTCGGCAACGCGTTCAAGTTCGTCCCGCCCGGCGGCCAGGTCACGCTCGCGGTCGAGCGGCGCGGCAAGGTGGCTCGGTTCGAGGTGCGGGACACCGGGGTGGGGATTCGCGTGGAGGTGTTACCGCGGCTGTTCAGCGCGTTCGAGCAGGCCGACAACACCC
>CALKVR010000692.1 GCA_938004815.1 uncultured Polyangiaceae bacterium
GGCTCGTACATGGACGCGACGGACCGATTCCCCATCGAGTACGACGCGAGCGGCAACGTGACCAAGCTGTCGTTTTTCGAGAACGAGAAGCTCATCGTCGAGCAGCTCTACCAATACGATGCGCGTGGCCGCATCCTCTCCCGCGAGCAGCGGTCGGCCGTCCCCGCGATGGGGAGCGACGTGATGAGCTACACGTACGTCGATCGGTCGCGCTGATCGTCGACCGAGTGGCCGCGTTCAGCGCCGGCGGGCGATGAGGATGTTGCACGCCGAGTCGAGGAGGAGCGGCTGGTCATCGCCGGCGGCGAGCCGCCGAAAGTGTGCGAAGAGGGATGCCTTGACGGCTTCGAGCTCGGCCGGATTGCACTTCGTGAGGAGGGTGCGCATGACGGGGTTGTCGCGCAGCGCGTCCCACGCGAACTGCCACGGGGCCATGGCGATGGTGGCGTGAAAGGGGCGCACGCGAATATCGGTGAAGAGGTCGAGGCCCGCGATCTCGCGCTCGAGCGACGCGGCGTCGGCGATCTCCATCCACGGGGCACGGCTGGTGGGGCGGAGCGCCTCGGGCAGGGCCTGCATGATGGGGACGACCTGCTCGCGGAGCATGGCGTTGGTCTCGGGGCCCTGCCAGACGGCGGTGGCGAAGACGCCGCCTGGCTTGAGGACGCGGCCGGCTTCACGCCAACCCGCCACGCGATCATCGAAGAGAAAAATGCCGAAGCACGAGAAGACGCCGTCGAACTCGCCGTCGCTGTACGTGAGCGCCTGCCCGTTCTGGCGCTGGCAGTGGATGAGATCTTCGGGGGCCCCGAGCGCCGCCGCTGAGCGGCCGGTGATCTCGACCATCGTCGCCGAGAAATCAGTCGCGAAGACGACGCCGCCCGGGCCACCGCGCTCGCGCTCGGCGCGCGCGCGCTCGAGGGCGGGGAGGGTGAGCGCGCCGGAGCCACACGCCACGTCGAGCACGCGTGCCCCCTCCGGCAGCTGCGGCGCGGCCATCGTGAACATCGAGCGCGCGATGAAGCTCGTGAGCGGCGCGAACCGCTCGGCGTACATCTCGGCGTGAGCGTCCCAAGCACGCGAGGCGGCGTCGGCGTGATCCATGTCGCGTCCTACCACGGTCGCGCCGGCGGCTCACGTCGAGCGGCGAGCCTCAGCAGCCGCCCGCGCGCGCGCAGTTGTGGGCTTGGAGCGTCGTGCAGGCCCGGAACTCGGCCTCGTTCGGGCAGGTGTAGTTCGCGCCGTTGATGCAGCACGTGAGCGATACGTTCCGCTGGTGCGTGCGCTGCTCGATGATCACGGGGCCGCCCGCGGGCGCCGATACGCAGTTGGCGCCGTCCCACGCGGTGCCCTGCGGGCACTGACAGCCCGCCTGGGTCATGACGGCGCCGCCGGTGCAGGTCGGCTCGGCGACGAACGTCTGCTGGCACTGCGCCCCGTCCCACGCCGTACCATCGGGGCACACGCACGCGTTGTTCGATGCGATGGCGCCGCCCTGACAAGGGGCGCAGACGTTGCCGTCCCAGATCGTGTTGTTCTGACATTGGCAGGTGTCGCCGACCGCGACCGAGCCGCCCTCGCAAGGGGCGCAGCTCTGCTGCCCGTCGGTCCACACGAAGCCGTCAGGGCAGTAGCAGACGGATTGGCCGTCGCCGACGACCTCCATCGCGCCGGGCACGCAGTTGCCCTGCTCGGGGGTGCCTTGGCAGCTCGCGCCGTCGAACGACGTGCCCTTGGGGCAGAAGCAGTTCGAGCCGATGGCGCGCGCGCCACCCGTGCACACGGTGGGGCCCCAGCCGCCGCTGCACGAGGCGGCGAGAGCGGCGAGCACGGAGATCGCGAGCGCAGTGACTGCTCGACCTTGGTCGTCTCGGGGGAGCATCGTGGACGGCAGCGTACCGCAACGCGGCGGTGGTCAGCGGTCGTTCAGCGGCTCGCGGGCCGCCCGCGACAGCCAGCGCGCTCGCGCGGCGACGTAGGTGCGCCGGCTGAGCGCGTCGATCGTCGCGGCTTCGAGCACATGCTCGTTACCGAGCGCGGCGGCGCGCACGAACCGGGCGCGCGCCTCTCGCATGGTACCCGGCCAGCCTCCGGCCATCCGGCGGTCGTCGCGCGCAAGCTCGCACGCCCACCAGTCGATCCACTCGTCGGCGGCTGCGAGCGCGAGGCGCTCCAACCGCGCGCTCAGGTCGTCAACGATTGGGTCCGCCGCTGAGGTTCGGACCGCTTCGTGAAATGGACTCGGCTGGGCTCATGTGCGCTCCTCGAATGCGGGCTCGACGACCTGCGATCGTGCGAGGAGCGTTCGGATGCGGCGAGCGTAGCACAGCCGCAGAAGCGGGATGGCACGATCGCGCGCACCCTCCGCCGTCGATGGGCCGAGCCTCAGGGGTTGCAGCTGGACGTCGCGGTATAGAGATCGACGATCTCGGTGTCGCTGAGCGCGCGGCGGTAGACGCGGAACTCGTCGAGCACGCCGCCGGCCGGTGCGCCGACATTGGTAGCGTAGCCCAAAACCTTGAAGGGGCCCGTGCCGGTGACGCTCGGCGCGCCTTGCGCGACGGTGTTGACGAGGACGCCGTCGAGATAGGCGCGAACGACGGCGGCCGGCTGATCGTAGACGAACGTGGTCATCGTCGCGGTCGCGACGGCGCCGTTGGGCACGAGGACGTCGGCCACGGGGCCGCGGAGGATCCAGTTGTTGGGGCCCGCGACGCCGTTGGTGAAGCACCGGAACGAGCCCGTGTTGGCATCGCCGAAGATGTAATAGAGCGTCGAGCTCGAGCTGATCCCCTGGGCCCAGAAAGAGATGCTCCAGCTGTCGGTGCCGAGGTCGGGCGCCCAGCCGGTGTCGACGAAGTCGGTCGACGCGGATGCGCCGCTGCCGATGACCGAGGCCGAGCCGCAGACGCCACCGCTGCCGCCCTGGGTGATGCCGCCCATGAGCGTGGCTTGCGCTGCGCCGGCCGGGGGCGCCTTCGCCTCGTTGGGGACGGTCGTGCCCGACCCGTCGAACCGGTAGTAGAGCGCCTCGGGTTGGATGATCAGGCACGCGTTGGAGCAGATGTCGTTGTCGTCGGCGTTACCGTCGTCGCAGGCCTCACCCACGGTGATGATGCCGTTGCCGCACCCGGTCAGGGTGCAGTTCGAGTCGCAACCGTCGCCATCTGCGGCGTTGCCGTCGTCGCACGCCTCGGTCGGCGAGGCGACGCCGTTGCCACACGCGCTCGCGGTACAGTTCGAGTCGCATCCGTCGCCCTCGACCGCGTTGCCGTCGTCGCAGACTTCGCCGGTCGTCACGATGCCGTTGCCACAAGCAGTGACGGTGCAGTTGGAGTCGCAGCCGTCGTCGTCGACGACGTTGCCGTCGTCACATGCCTCGGCGCCGGCGATGACGCCGTTGCCGCAGGCGGTGACGGTGCAGTTCGAATCGCATCCGTCGTCGTCGATGACGTTGCCGTCGTCGCATGCCTCGGCGCCGGTGACCACGCCGTTGCCGCAGCCGGTCACGCTGCAGTCGGAGTCGCAGCCGTCGCCGTCGACGGTGTTGCCGTCGTCACAGGCTTCGCCGCGGGTGACGATCGCGTTGCCGCACGCGGTGACGCTGCAGTCGGAGTCGCAGCCGTCGCCGTCGATGGTGTTGCCGTCGTCGCATGCCTCGCCTGCGTCGACCGTGCCGTCGCCACACGCCGGCGCGGCGCCGCCGCCCTCTCCCCCTTGCCCGGTCGACGACGCCGACGTCGAGGCCGACGTCGAGGCCGTAGAGGAGCTGGTCGCGGTCGATGCGCTGCTCGTCGAGCCGGCGCCGCCCTGCGCGTCGTCGCCGCCCACCCCGTCGCCGCCCCCTGACCCCGAGTCATCTCCACATGCCGCGCCAAAGGTGCACAGCACGACGAGCCCGGCGAGCTGGGCGTACGAGGGGTGGCTTACGAACACGCGGTTTCTCATTCCCCGCGCTACGGCGCAGCGCTCGGCCAGCTCAAGGGGCAAGGCCGAGCCGGACGGACCCCTACATGTCGGCGTAGGTCCGCTCGAGCGGACATGTTCGCGCTGGTGGTCAGCCGCCCGGCCTCGGAAACAGGATGGCCTCCATCTCGGTGAGGAACCGCTTCGGCTCCTTGGCGTCGTCGGGACCGTTGATCTCGCGCAGCCGCACGACGACGAGCTTGGAGGCCGGGTAGATCGCGATGTATTGCCCGCCCCAGCCGTCGGCGACGATCGAGCGGATGGCGCCGAGCTCGATCGCGGCGTCGGGGCGGCCTGCTTTCCAGGTCATCGCGAAGTAGGGCTCGAGGTCGGCGTCGGTGGGCTTGTCCGTCCGGCCCGTCATCGCGGTGAAGATCGCTTGGTGAAAGTCTTTCGGGTCGAACGTGCGACCCTCGAGCGGCGCGAGCTTGGCGATCCATGCGTCGGGCACGCCGGACGATCGCCAGGCGTCGAAGACGTCTCGCGAGAGAACGACCCGCTTGTTCTCGGGGCTCAGCCACCACAGCAGGCCATGCGGCTGAAAGCCGGGCTTCTGGTACGTGCGCGTCGAGGCCTCGAGCCACGCCCCTGAAACGACCTGCGTGCCGCACCAACGGCCGTCGTCGAGGACGAGCTGGCCCAGCTTCGCGACGTCGAGCGGCCGCATCTGGAGGCCCGACATGGCGTGGGGGTTTCCGGCCTTGTCCTTGGACCAGCCGAAGTCGGTGATGCCGAGAGGAGCGAAGAGGCTCTCGCGAGCCCAAACGTCCAGGGCCTGGCCCGACGCGGTCGCCACGACGCCCGAGAGCAGGTTCACGGCGCGATTGGAATAAAAGAACCTCGTCCCGGGCGGGTCCTTTGCCTCGGCGTCGATCGCGAACTGAACGAAGTCGGCCGAGGCGTAGATCTTCTCCGTCGTCCGCTCGTCGGCGAGGCCGCTCGAGTGCTCGAGCAGGTGGCGGACGAGGATCGCCTCTTTGGGCGTGCCCCGCCACGCCGGGACGAAGTCGGCGACCGGCTGGTCGAGCGAGAGCCTCTCTCGATCGACGAGCGCGCCGACGGCGAGGCTCACGATCGACTTGGACACGCTCATCAGCTCGTAGCGGCGGTCCCCGTTGCCGGCATTCAAAATGACGTGACCGTCTTCTACGATCACGAAGGCGTCGGTGTCGGTCTGATCTGCGAGCGCGCGCAGCGCGGCGACCTTGTCGGCGCCGATTCGCGCGGAAGGGGCGCCGGGGCTGAGGCCACACGCCGGCGCGTGCGGGGCAGTCGCGGGGGATGAAGCAGCGGGGCCGCGCGGCGCGGAGGCGACGCTCACGGTCGGGCCCAACGGGCTCGCGCCCGAACAGCCGATCGCGCCCAAGGCCAGGGCGAACGCGAGCACCCGTGCGCTCACGGCTCGAACCCCAGGTTCGCCGGCCCGCTCTCGTCGCGTATCCGCCCCGTGGTGGCAACGTCACGTCCGACCTCTTCGAGGCTGACGTCGTCGAGCCACAGGGTGCCCGCCCCGCTCCCGCGGATGCCGGCGCCGATCTGGATCGCCGATGCCTGCTCGGGCACGTCGAACACGACCTCGCACGGTTGCCAATCGAAGTCGCCGCTCAGCGAGCACGAGCCGCCGCCGAGCCCCGGGCCGTCACCCGGCGACGTCGGTGATTGCACGCGCACCCAGAGATCGCCCGCGTCGATCGCCTCGCCGCGCACGCGTGCCTTCATTCGCAGCCGCTTGCCGATGTAGTCGCGGGCGACGACGGTCTGCATGACTGTCCCGTAGCCGCCGGGCTTCACGCCCTCCTTCGCGCGGAGCCGAGCCGCACCGGCGTCGACGGTCGCCACGAAGTCGGCTTTGGCTCCGCCCGAGACGAACCAGCCCGTCGGCGTCGACGGGTCGGCGTCGAAGCCACCGTTCACGACCGCGCGCGGCAGCTCGCGCTCGTGGGTCAGCGGGACGTCGCGGCCCACCTCTTCGAGCGTGAGCCCGTCGAGCCAAAGGGTGCCGTGACCGGTCGTGCCCAGGCCGATGTCGATCGAGTCGCCGCGGCGAGGCACGTCGAAGACGATCACGCAGGGCTTCCAGTCGAAATCACCAGCGAGCTGGCAAGCGCCGCCCCCGAGCCCCGCGCCGTCGCCTGGCGACTCGCGCGCCTGCACCCGCATCCAGAGATCGCCGCGACCGTCGACGCCGCGACCCTTCGTGAAGGCGGTGAGCCGCATGCGTTTGCCCCGGTAGGCATCGGCACGGAACCGCTGCATCAGCGTGCCGTACCCCTGCGGCTCGGCGACGACCGGCTCGAAGCGTGCGCTCGCAGCGCCCTCTCGCTTGACCTGGGTGTCGACGGCGCCGCGGTAGTGGAGGCGCGCGCCCCCCGACACGAACCAGCCGTTCGGCTCGCTCGGCTTCTCTGGCTTGGCCTCATCGAGGCTGGCGTTCACGAGGCTCGCGGGGCGAGGGTCGACGTTCGAGGTCGGCACATCGGTGCCGACCTCTTCGACGACGTAGTCGTCGACGAACAGCGCGCCGCGCGACTGCATCCCGATGCCAATGACGATACTGTCGGCTTCGTGGGGCACGTCGAGCACCACGCTCTGCTGCTCCCACGCGAAGGTACCCTTGCTACTGTATGCGCCGGCCACCAACCCCGGGCTCATCGGCGGCGCGTCAGGGCCGAAGACCGTCACCGTGACGCCGCCACCATTTTCGACCGCGTCGCCCTTGATCCAGGCCGAGAAGCGAAGCCGCTTGCCGCGCCACCGATCGGCCGCGAACGCTTGCTCGACGGTCGCGTAGCTGCGCGGCGAGTCCACCGCGCTTCGAAGGACGACGCTCGCCTTGCCGCCGTGGGCCTCGGCGCTCTGCTCCATTCGGTAGTCCGATCCGGCCAGGCCCGCGAGCATCCATGCGCCCGACGCGCCTGCCGACTCGAAGTCGGCGTCGACAGGCGCGGGCGGCCGGCGATCGAGATCCGTTACGGCGACGTCTTCGCCGACGATCTCGAGCGTCGCGCCGTCGACCCACGTCGTGCCCGGACCATCTTGGATCCAGCCGATCTGAATCGAGCGAGCGTCGTCGGGGACGTCGAGCACGACGGCGTGGTGCTCCCAGTCGCGCGTGCCGCCGAGCGGTCGGTCTTGCATGTTGTCGAACCGGTCGCGCGCGTCCGGTCGCTCGACCTTCATGTAGAGGCCGGCCCAACGCTCCACGTTCTCGGTCCGGACGAACGCAGAGAAGCGGACCCTCTTGTTTCGAAACGCGCCGGCGGGGATGCTCTGCATCGCGACCCCGGCCCCCTCGCGATCGCCACCGCGGTGCTCGAGCCGCCCGCTGCCCTCGCCCGCGTGAACCGTCTGGCGGTCCAGGCCGAGCCGGTAGCTCTGCTGCGCGGGCCCGGAGAGGATCCAGCCCTCGAGCGTGCCGAGCTCGCCGGCAGGGCGAGCCTCGGTCGCGGTGTCGGTGTCGCGGTCGCTCGTGCAGGCGACCCCGAGCGGCATAGCCAAAAGCCAGACTGTCAGACTCGTGCGGAGCCGGGTCATGGAATCCTCTTCGAGACGGGAAAGGGTGAGCTCGACGGGACGCCCGTAGCTGCGCCGCCG
>CALKVR010000693.1 GCA_938004815.1 uncultured Polyangiaceae bacterium
CCGCCGATCGAAACAGGATGTTCGCCGGCTTCACGTCGGCGTGGACCCAGCCGGCGCGATGGATGCGCGCGAGCGCCGACGCGAGAGGCACGAGCCAGCTCGACGCCGGCTCGACGAGCTCGCGGCGCCCGCTCCGGAGGACGTCCTTGAGGCTCCCCAGCGCGGCCCACTCGAGCGCGACCCAGCCGCGCTCGGGCGCCGCGTCGAGGATCCGGACGACGCCGGGCCCCGCGAGCTTGGTGGCCAGCCGGATCTCGCGCTCGATCGAGGCGCGGGCCGTCGACTCGCCGTGGTAGACCTTGAAGGCGACGCGCCGCCCCAAGAGCTCGTCGGTCGCCTCGTAGACCGCGCCTGCTCCGCCGCGCGCGACCTCGCGCTGGATGACGAACGGCACGCCGGTCGGCGCCGCGGCGACCATCGTCGCCTCGTCATGCTTCGCGACGGCGTGCACGCGAAACCCGATGGCTTGCGCCCAGCGCTCGCGCCGCTCCATCGCACCGGGGGTGTCGATCGCCTTCGCGAGCACGCGCTCGACCGAGCCGATCGCGCGCGCCAGATCGCCGCGCGACGCGTGCAGGTCGGCCTGCATCATCAACGCGGCCGCCGAGCGCGCGCCGGTCAAGAGGTCCAGCGCCCGGTCCTCTTGCCCGCGCAACACGAACACCTCGGCGCCGGCGAGGGCGAGCGCCTCGGGGAGCGGTCCTGCGCGGGTGACGAGCGCCGCCAAGGCCTCGGTCTCGTCGGGCGTCCCGCGGGCGCGGACGAACAGCTCGAGCGCGGCCGCCTCTTCACGCGGGCCGGCGATTTCGGCTCGCAAGGCCGCGAAGCGATCGACGGCGGCCCGAGGACCGGGGGCCGCCGGCGCTTCGATCTCCGGTGTGGGTAGCGCCGCGGGCTCGTCCGCGGCGCTACCCACACCGAGGCGCTCTTTCATGCGCTTCCACAGGCTCACGTCCGCGGCGCCTCCACCTTGAGCACGGCCGGCCCGCCGCGCGAGACGGCGATCGCGTCGCCGGCGGCGAGGTCGATGCGGCCGGACGCGACGAGATCACCCAGGTACGCGGCCGCGTCGGGGCCGCTCGACAGCACCACGTACGCCTCGCCGTCATCGATCTCACGCGTGATCGTCCAACCGAAACAACGGAGCGGACCGAGCGGCGCCACGAACCGCTCGCCGGCGACCTCGATCTCGACCCCGCCCTCGGCGCGCGGCGTCACCACGCACGGCAGGTCGGCCCCCAGCGTCACGGTGACGCCATCACCGATGGGCACGGGCGCCGCGAGGCGGGCACCCGCCAGGAACGTTCCGTTTCGCGTTCCGAGATCCTCGATCTGCGCTCGCCCCTCGCGGTCGCGACCGATCGCGACGTGCTCACGGCTCACCGAGCGCGACGCGACGACGATGGTGGCGTCGCCCCGGCCCAGCGTGACGCGGTCGCCCAAGGCGACGGATACCGGGTCTCCGTCGAACAGGAACGTCGCGGTGGGGCCGCGGATCAGCCGATGGCGCACGACGCGCACGAGATCGTCGAGCCTCTCGTCGGGCCCCCCCGCGAGGGCTCGGGCGAGGACGGCGAGCGCAGCACGCCGCTCGCCGCCCCGGTCGAGATCCGTCGCCCGCCGCAGCGCGAGCGCGAGGTCCTGCGCCTTCTTGCTGGTAGCGGCGTCGGTCCGCAACCGCTCCTCGAGCCGCTCGATGGCGCCCGCGGCCGTCAGCGCGCGGACCTCGCCCTCGGCGTCGCCGAGCTTCTGGTAGGCCTCGGCGGCGAGCTCGTGCTCCCCCGCCGCCTCGAGCTCTTCTGCCGCTCGGAGCAGCTCGCTCTTCGCCAGCGTGCCGTGCGACCGGACGAGGTCGTAGGAGAGCCTGGCGCGACGCGACCGGGCCTTCTTCACGAGATCGGGGTCGACCGCGGTCGCGGCGGCGTGCTCGAAGAGAGCGACGCGCTTCTCCAGGCTGGGCTCGGCGTCGGCGCGGAGCAAGATCACCCTCGCCGCCTCGTCGGGGAGCGCCGCCTCGAGGTAGACCCCGATCGCCTTCGCGAGATCGCCGGCGCTCTCCAGCTTGCGCGCCGCGCGCGCCCGGTAGCCGTCCTTGCCGATGCCGCGGATGCGGTCCCAGAGACCCATGGGAGAACGCGGCATTCTACTTTCGAAGAAGACGCGGTGTGTGGGCATTCACCCTACCGCGGCAAGGCGTTGACGGCTCGCCCTCCGGCGTCCGACCATGGTGCCCAGCATGGCCAGCGGCAACCGACTCGGCGAGCTCCTCGTCCGCGAGAAGCTCATCAGCCTCCAACAGCTCCGACAGGCACAGGACGAACAGCGCAAGCAGGGGACCAACCTCGGGGCGACCCTCGCGAAGCTCGGCTACATATCCGACGGCGAGATCACGAACTTTCTCTCGGCGCAGTACCGGGTCCCCGCCGTCAACCTCGACGAGTACGAGCTCGATCCGAACGTGCTCAAGCTCGTCTCGAAAC
>CALKVR010000694.1 GCA_938004815.1 uncultured Polyangiaceae bacterium
GGCGAGCAGGTACGCGAGATCGGGGTCGGGCTGGTGGGCGAGCTCGGCCTCGAGGAACGAGATCGCTTCCCAGCGACGCCCGGTGCGGCTCGCCAGCTCGACGACGCGGCTCGGGATCGCCTCGTCGTCGGGGGCGACCCAGGCCATGCGGTCCTCGACCGCGAGCGCGTCGTCACGGGGCGGAGCCGGCCGCGGGGCGGCTCTGCGGTACGGGTGGTCGGGCCCCTCGGATCGTTTGGTTCGCGGCCTGGGCGCGGCGCGTCCACTGCGCGGCCACGCGAGCCACAGCACGATCGCGACCGCGACGATGGCGAACCCGGTGAGCTCGCTGCCCTTCACGACAAGCATGGTAGCGCGACGGCCTTGCCGCGCATCCCGCGAAAGGAGACGATGACCGCGATGGCTTTGGTCACCAGGCTCCTTGGTTTTGGGGGGAGCGTCGTGGCGCTCGTGGCATTCGGATGCGCCGCCGGCAACGATGAGCCGGACGGCGGCGTCGGAGGCTCCGGCGGATCGCCTCCTCCAAAAGAGGTGAGCGCGAAGGGGATCACGATCACCGACGTCGATCTCTATCAAACGATCGAGGTGCCGCTCGTCCGCGCAGGCGTGGCGGCGGCGTCCGACGTGCCGATCGTCGCCGGCAAAGACGCGTTCCTGCGCGTCGGCTTCACCCTCGACCCCGCGTTCACGCCCCGTGAGATCCGGGTAAAGGTGACGCTCGAGAGCGCCTCGACCGACGTCGAGCCCGTCGACGCCAAGGCGCCTCTCAACGCACCTTCGTCGCACGGCAGCGTCGCGTCGACGTTGAACGTCGTCATCCCGGGCGCGTCGATCCTGGCCGACACCACGTTCCGCATCGACCTCTTCGAGGCCAACCCCGACGCCAAGGTCTCGGACCCGGCGGGCGTGCCGGGCTACCCCGAGAGCGGCACGGTCGCGCTGGGCGCCAAGTACATCGGCGAGGGCACGCGCATCGTCCTCGTGCCCATCGTCTACAACGCCGACGGCTCGGGGCGCACGCCCGACACCAGCGATGCGCAGCTCGAGCTCTACCGCTCGCTCGTGCAGGCGATGTACCCGACGCCGGTGGTGAACCTCGAGGTGGGCGCGGCCTGGAGCTACAACGGCGCCGACGTCCAGGCCTTCGGCAACGGGTGGGACAACATCCTCACCGCGTTCGCGAACGCTCACCACGGCGCGGGCAGCGACCCCAAGGCCTACTACTACGGGCTGTTCCAGCCGGCGTCGTCGTTCAACCAGTACTGCCAGGGTGGCTGCGTGACAGGGTTGTCATTTGGTGCCGACGACCCGAACTACGCCGACGCGCGGTCGAGCGTGAGCCTCGGCTTCTCGGGCTCCGACTTCGCCGAGACGTTCGCCCACGAGCTCGGTCACGCCCACGGGCAACTCGGGCACTCGCCGTGCGGCGGCGCCGGCAGCGTCGACCCGCAGTACCCCCACAGCGGCGGCAGCATCGGCGTGTTCGGGATGGACGTCGCGACCCAGACCTTGAAAGACCCGAGCCTCAAGGACCTCATGGGCTACTGCCCCAACACGTGGATCAGCGACTACAACTACAAGAACTTCTTCGAGCGGACGAAGGCCCTCGGGCAGAGCGCGTTCGTGAAGCACGGCCCGCCCGAGCGCTGGCGCGCCTACTCGGTCGGCCTCGATGGGCAGCTCTACGATGCGGGCACGTCCGAGCGCACGATCCGCCCCGGCGGCGACCCGGCGGTCGTGCACATGCGTGACGCGACCGGCGCGATGGTCGAGCGCGAGGGCTACTACCTCGCGGCCGATCACTTGCCGGTCGGCATGCTCCTCGTGAGAGACGAGCCGGGGCTCGTGGCGGCCTCGCTCACGCGCTCGCCCTCGCCCTGATCGTCAGTCGCGCATCCAGTGGCAGGTGTACCCGTCCGGGTACTGCTGCAGGTAGTCCTGGTGGTAGTCCTCGGCCTTCGTCCACGCGCTGGCGGGGGCGATCTCGGTGACGATCGGCGCGCCCCACTTGCCGTCGTCGTCGATGCGCTTCTTGACCGCTTCGGCGGTCTTTTGCTGCTCGGGCGTGGTGTAGAAGATCGCCGATCGATACTGCGAGCCGATGTCGTTGCCCTGGCGGTTCTTCGTCGTCGGATCGTGCATCTTGAAGAACCACTTCTCGAGCAGAGTCTCGTACGACACGACCTTGGGGTCGAAGACGATGCGGATCGACTCGGCGTGGCCGGTCGTGCCCTTCTTCACGTCTTCGTAACGCGGGTTCTTCGTCGTGCCGCCCGTGTAGCCGACCTCGGTCTCGAGCACGCCAGGGATCTTGCGGATGATCTCCTCCATGCCCCAGAAGCACCCGCCCGCGAGCACCGCGGTCTCGAGCGTGGTCTCGCAGCCCGGCTTTTCGCCAGGCGGCGGGATGGCGCAAGAGCTCTTGTCCGACGTCACGACCGCGTGCGGCGCGCCGCTGAACAGGCTCGCGTACTCGCCGTAACCCTCGGCCGCGAGCTTGTCGACGGGGATGAACCGAAGCGACGCAGAGTTGATGCAGTAGCGCAGCCCGCTGGGGCCGGGGCCGTCGTCGAACACGTGGCCCAGGTGCGAGTCGCCCGTCTTGGACCGGACCTCGGTGCGAACCATGCCGTGCGTGCGGTCCGACTTGCTGATCACCCGCTCCGGCTCCACCGGCTTCGAGAAGCTCGGCCAACCGGTGCCGGAGTCGAACTTGTCGGTCGACGCGAACAGCGGCTCACCGGTGACCACGTCGACGTAGAGCCCGGCGGCGTGGTTGTCCCAGAACTCGTTGTGGAACGGGGGCTCGGTCGCGTCGTGCTGCGTGACCTGGTACTGCATCGGCGTCAGCCGCTGCTTGATCACCTCGGGTGATGGCTTGGAGTACGTACGCGCAGACATCGGGCTCTCCTCGGGTGCGGGCGCCGCCTGTTTCTTCTCGGCACAACCCGAGAAGAGGGTCCCGAGAATGGCGCCAAACCACAGCGTTCGCCACATAGAGCAGTTCTAGCCTCCGCCACGCACTACGGGGCCAGCGCCGCGCGGGTTTCACCGGTGCGGGTCCGGGCCGGCCCTGGCTGTATGTCCAGGTAGGCGCCCCCAGCCCTTCAGGTTCGGCTCGAATGATCCGCAGAGGAGGTGCGCATCGAAGATGGTGCGAGCCGTGGGAGAGGCGAAGGCGATGCCGACCGTGCTCTTGGTCGACGACGACGACAAGGTGACGAGGAGCCTCGTTCGGATGCTCGCGAGAGAGCCGTTCGACGTCGTCACGACGAACCACCCGGCCCGCGCGCTCGACATCCTCAAGGCCCAGCCCGTCGACGTCATCGTCTCGGACGAGAACATGCCCGAGCTCAGCGGCGCCGACCTCTTGGCGCGAATCCGCGCCGACCACCCCGACGTCGTCCGCGTGCTGCTCACCGGTGGCAGCGACATTCGGGCCGCGGCGAGCGCCGTCAACGACGGCGGCGTCTTTCGATTCTTGCTCAAGCCCTGCACGCACGGGGTGTTCGTAGCGACGCTCCGCGACGCGATCGCGTTTCGCTCGACCCTCCCCGAAGACCCGGCCAAGCTGACGCGCGCGTTCGACGAGGCGCTCGCGCTCCTCTGGCTCGCGCAGCAGCCGATCGTCGAGTACGACGGCGCCATCGCCGCTTCGGAGCTGCTCTTGCGGAGCGGCGCCGATGGCTTCAAGGGCCCCGAGTGGTTCCTCCGCGCGGCCGCCAAGCTGGGCCGGAGCCCCGACCTCGAGCAGGCGATCGCGCACGAGGTGCTCAAGAACCTCGCCCATTTCGACGACCGGATGCTGTTCGTCAACGTCGACCCGGGCGCGCTCATGCGCGAGGACCTCTTCGCGCCGCTGTGCCCGCACGCCTCGCGCATCGTGCTGGAGATCACCGAGCGTGACGCGCTCGGTGACAAGGCCCGCGTCGCCGACCGCATCCGCGAGCTCAAGGCGCGCGGGTTCGGGATCGCCGTCGACGACTTGGGCTCGGGCTACTCGGGCCTGAACGCGGTGGTCGATCTGATGC
This sequence comes from uncultured Polyangiaceae bacterium, assembly GCA_938004815.1. Classification (GTDB taxonomy): domain Bacteria; phylum Myxococcota_A; class Polyangia; order Polyangiales; family Polyangiaceae; genus Xiheicaenibacterium. Next base: position 4,032 of record CALKVR010000694.1, read on the forward strand.
CCGACGTCATCAAGCTCGACATGCAGCTCGTCCGCGACGTCGACGTTTCGTTCGTGAAAGAGCGCCTCGTGACGTCGATCAGCACGGCCGCTCGCGAGCTCGGCATCCGCGTCGTCGCCGAGGGCGTCGAGCGCCCCGAAGAGCTGCGAAAGCTCATCGCGGCCGGGTGCGACCTCTTTCAGGGTTACCTGATCGCCAGGCCGAGCACCGCGCCGCCCGACATGGGGCCGTTCTCGATTCGCTGAGCGTCACAGGTTCGTGCACGCGCCGGTGCCGTCACCGTCGAGGTCGATGCACGGCACGCACTTGAAGCCGGCCGAGCAGGTCGATTGGCTGACCGGGAGCGCGTCGACGATCGGGATGCACTCCGGCAAGCAGCCGCCCTCGGAGCCGAGCCCGAGCGACTGCACCACCGCTCCGGTGACACACTCGACGGGGTTGAACGGGACGCCGACCAGATGCGCGTCGAGGATCTGCCGCGGCACGCAGACCGAGCCCGACGCCCCGAGGCCGGCGCACTCCTCTTCGTCGAGGTCGGCGCCGCTCTCGCCCGCGAAGCTGGTCGGCACGCAGGTGCCGCCGCCCTTGTCGGCGCAGCACCCGGGGAGGGTCGTCTTGGGCAGCGCCGGCCCCGCGTCACAGCTGATCGCGCACGCACCGGTGTCGGCGCCGTCGAACGGGTCGAAGCAGGGAACGCAGAGCTCGCCCGCAGCGCACGAGTCGCCGAGCAAGAGGCTCGCTTTGGCCGCCACCGCGGGCAGGCACGCAGACAGGCAGCGGCCCTCGCCGCCGCCGAACGCCGTGCATGACGGAGCCGTCATGAGCCCGCCGCGCTCGATCATCCGGTCGGGCGCGCAGAGCGCACCCCCGGCGCAGCTCGCGAGGGCGTCGCGCTGGTCGGCGGGCACCGACGCCTCGGGTACGCAGTGCCCGCCGCTCGCGCACACGCTCTCGGGGCACGCCGGCAGGCTGCTCGGATCGATCACCGGCTCGCCGCCGCACGACGTCTCGAGATCGTACTCGCAGGTCGAAGGGTCGTCGCACGACGCCGCCGTCGGGTTCTCCTGCGGCCCGCTGTCGGTCCCGTCGTCGTCGTCGTCGTCGTCGTCGCCGAGCCCATCGGGCGGATCGAGATCGGGACCGAGGCCGGGTGGGAGCAGGGGCGACGGTTGCGCACACGCTGCGAAGACGAAGAGCACGGCGGGGAGGAGCGAGCAGAGGCGCATCCGCAGGTGCAGTGCACACCGCTCGCCGCTGCCGATTAACGACAGAGAAATACACAACGGGCGACAGGCGACAGGCGATTGACGATGAGCGCTGGCGCGCTCGCTGGTTAAGGGCTTCGTCAGCGATCCAGGCGGCCTGGATCAGCAGCGAGAGCGTTAACGCATGGTGGCGGCAGCGCGCTCGCCTGTTGCGTATCGCCTGTCGCCTGTTGGGTATTGATCCTACTTCTTCCCGCCCACCCCGATCGCCATCCCCATCTCCATCTTCATCTCCTCTTTCTTCCCCTGGGCCAGGACCTCGAGGCTCATCTTCATGTCCATTTTCACCTGGCTGGAGGCGGGCGTGAGCTTCTTGAGATCGATGGTGACGGCGCCCTTGCCACCCGAGTCGATGGCGGTGAGGTTCGTCTTCACCTCGGGGGGCAGGCCCGGGGCGTCGATCGACGCCTTGGCCGCGACCTGCTCGATCTCGACGTCGAGCGTCAGCCTGCTGCCGTCGCGCGCCTTGAGCGTGTAGCGAGACAGCTGGAGGAAGTCGGCGCCGTTGGAGGTGACGCGCGTGAGCGCGGCCCACTTCGCCCCGAGGCCGACCGGCTCACCGGGGAGCGGCGCGACCATCGAGTCCATCGACTGCATCATGCCCTGCATCATCTGCTGGGCCGCCGCGGGCGCGCCGGCAGGGACGGTGAGCTTGGCGTCGCGCACCGAGCCCTTGGGCGACACCCAGTACTGCATCGAGAGACCCTTCAACGCGCCCATCTCGCCCTTGAGCTTGTCGGCGATCTGCTTCTGCGTCGCGTCGGTGCCGGTCACGTTCACGCCCGTCATGACGCCGTCGATGAAGACGTCGTTTTCGGCGCTCTTGTCCTTGACCGCCAGGTCCATGAGCATGCTCATGCGCGGCATCGTGATCGCGGGCGACTGCTTGCCGCCCATCTCCATCTTCATGGTCATGTCCATGTCGATGCTGAAGCTCTCTTTCTGGCCCTTGGCGAGGTCGTAGGTCAGGCTCTCGCGAGGCTCGCCGCCAGCGTCGATGAGCGAGACGACCGGCTTGCCGCCGACGGGCAAGAGCTTGTCGGCTTGGCCCGCGGCGAGGATGCCGTTCTTGCCTGCGGGGAGGGCGACCGCGTTCGTCTGCGGCGTCGCGACGGCCGACGCGGTCGGCGCGGGGGTGGCGGCCGACTCGGTCGCGGTGGGCGCACCCTCGGCGCGCTTCGCGCTCGGCGCGCCCGAGGGCGCGCTCGTTGCTGCGGCTTGCGTCGACGTCGGCTCGGCGCTCGCGGGCGTGCCCGACGTGCTCTCGCCGCACGCGCCCACCGTGAGCCCGACGAGCACGAGGCCGAGCCCGAACGGGGCACCCTTGGAACCATTTCGACGCATGCGAGAACCTCCGGCCCGGCTCGTACACCGGGCGGGGGTCGCTGCCAACGCCGCGTGCCGGCGTCAGGCGCCGGCGACGCTCACGCCGTCGAACACCATCGTGGGGGTGTTGGTCGACGTGTACGGGTACGGGTCGTTGCCGAGGGCGACCAGGTTCTTCCAGAGGTCCTTCTGGTTGCCCGAGATGTTCATCTCGGCGATGGGGCTCGTGATCGCGCCCTTCTCGATGCGGAAACCCTGGATGCCGAACGAGTAGTCGCCGGTCGTGCTGTTCGAGTTGCCGCCCAAGAAGCCGGTGACGTAGATGCCGTCTTTCACGTCCTTGACCAGCTCGTCGAAGCTCTTTTTGCCGAGCGCGAAGATCAGGTTGGACGAGCCGCCGGTGGTCGGCGCCATCTTGAGCTTTCGCCCGTAGTAGTCGTCGACGTAGTACGTCTTGAGGACGCCCGCCTCGACGACGACCATCTTCTTGGCGGCGATGCCCTCGGAGTCGTAGAGGCGCGAGCCGAAGCCGCGCTTGATGAGCGGATCGTCGGTGACGGTGAGCAGCTTGCTGGCGATCGGCTTGCCCAGCTGGCCCTCGAGGAACGACTGCTTTTGCTGGAGCGAGCGCGCGCCGAGCGGCCCGAACAGCGATCGCACGAGCCGGCCCGCGACGCGGTTCTCGACCACGATGGGCACGTTGGCGCTCGGGGCCTTGGCCGCGCCGACGCAGTCGAACGCGCGCTGCGCGCCCTGCCGCCCGATCGTCTCGGCGTCGGGGATCTCGGCGAAGAAGCGCGAGCCACCGAACGAGCTGCCCTCGGGCCGGCGCCCGTCTGGGTCTTTGACGGTGGCGCCGGCGCCGAGCCAGAACGACGTGCCCGCGTTCTCACCGACGAAGCCGTTCGACGTCGCGCGCGCCGACTCGCTGCGCGAATCGGAGACGCTCGTCTCGACGCTGAGGATCTCACCCTTGCCCTTGACCGATCGCGCCGCCGCCTCGAGCGCGGCCGCGAGCTCGCGGCGCTTCTCGGGGGTGACCTCTTGGTACTTGGCGTCGGCGAGCTCGAGGTCGACGTTGGCGCGGCCCTCGTACAGCTTGGGGTCGGGCAGCTTGCGGAACGGATCTTTGGCGAGCGTGCGCGCCATCGCGATCGACTCTTCGACGAACTTGGACAGCGCCTCGGGGCGCAGATCGCTGGTCGAGACCGACGAGTAGCGGCCGTCGACGTAGAGCGAGATCGACAGGCCGCGCGTCGTCGCCTCGCTCACCTTCTCGACCTTGCCGTCGCGCCAGGTGATCTCGACCTCACGCGAGCGGTAGGTGCCGGCCGACGCCTCTTGGGCGCCCTTGTCCATCGCGAGCTTGATGGCGCCCTTGGCGATATCGAGGAGCTCGCTCACGACTTGCGCCCCCCGACCGTGATCGAGCTGACGCGCACCGTGGGCATGCCCTGCGATACGGGCACGCTCTGGCCGTCTTTGCCGCACGTCCACCCGCCCTCGTCGATGACGAGGTCGTCGCTCACCATGTCGATCTTCTCCAGCACCTTGGGGCCGTTGCCGATGATGTTCACGTCCTTGATCGGCTTCGTGAGCTTGCCGTCCTCGATCAAGAAGCCGTTCTTCACGTAGAAGGTGAAGTCGCCGGCGCCGATCTTGACCTGGCCGTTCGAGAAGTTGGAGCAGTAGATGCCCTTCTTCACGCTCGCGATGATCTCGTCTTTCTTGTGGGGGCCGGGGAGCATGTACGTCGCGCGCATGCGCGGCATGGGCGCGTGCTTGTAGCTCTCGCGGCGGCCGCTGCCCGTCGGCTTGACGCCGTAGTGCTTGGCCGAGATCTCGTCGTGGAGGAACGTGGTGAGCACGCCGCCCTCGACCAGGTTGGTCTTGCCGGCGACGTTGCCCTCGTCGTCGACGTTGATGGCGCCGCGCGCGTGCTCGATCGTCCCGTCGTCGACGATGTGGACGAAGTCTTTGGCGATGGGCTTGCCGATCTTGTCGGCGTAGATGGTGGTGTTCTTGCGGGCGAAGTCGGCCTCCATCCCGTGGCCGATCGCTTCGTGGAGCAGGATGCCGGACGAGCCGGCGGCCATCACGACGGGGAGCTCGCCGGCGGGCGCCGGGATCGCTTCGAACAGGATGGTGGTGCGAGCGACTGCCTCACGTACGACGCGCGAGAGCCTGTCCTCGGTGTAGAAGTTGAAGTCCTCACGGCCCGCGACGTTGTAGCCGTTCGTCTCGCGCTGGCCGTTCTGCTCGGCGGTGCACGAGAGCCAGAGCTGCGTCATCGGCTGGATGTCCTCGACCAGGCGCCCGTCGGAGTCGGCGATGAGGACGGCCCCGAACTCGTCGGCCATGCCCGTCGACACCTTCTTGATGCGGGGGTCTGCGGCCATCGTGCGCTCGTTCATCCGAACGAGGATCGGGAGCTTCTCTTCGGGCTTTACCTCGTCCCAGCTGCGCTCGAGCGTGTAGCGCGTAGGAAACGCAGGGTGGCTGCCGGGATCGGCGCGGAACACCGTCGGCGCGTCGCGGCTGGGGCCGTCGGCGATCGCGGCGGCGGTCGCGGCGGCGTTCTTGAGGGCGTCCACCGTCAGATCCTCCGTGTAGCCGTAGCCGGTCTGGTCGCCCTTCACCACGCGCACGCCCGCGCCGAGCTCGACCCACGCGTAGGCGCGGTTCACCTCACCGTCCTCGAGCGCCATCGTGTGCGAGACCCGGTGCTGGATGAACACGTCGGCCCGATCGGCGCCCTTGGCCATCGCGGCGGCCAGGGTCTGTTTCAGCATGTTCTCGTCGACCCCGAACTTCGAGAAGTAGCGGATGGTCGCGACCGGCTTGTCTTGTGCAGATCGGGGGTTCGCCTGTGCGTTCGCCATGGGTGCCTGAGTGCTAGGCGTACACCCGAAAAGCGCTCCGATCGAGGAGCCTGCACCAATTTGTAGGATCGTGCGGCGGTTCATAGGCTCAGGATAACGCGCAAGACGCGCGAAACTTCCGGTTAGACTCGATCGGTGCCCGCACTTTGGCGGATGGCGGCTGCGCTGGTTGGTTTCGCGGCTGCTTGGGCCCCGCTCCGCGCCGGCGCGACCTACTCGATCCTCGCCGTCGACGCGCGCGACGGGACGGTGGGCGGCGCGGTCGCGTCCTGCGTTCCGCTCGACACGGTGAGCCGCGTCTACGGGGCCGTGCCCGGCAAGGGTGCGCTCGTCACGCAGTCGTATCTCAAGGGCGAGGCGATGCCCGATGGGCTCTCGTGGATCGCCGCTGGGAGCGCGCCTGACGCCGTGCTCGCTTCGCTGGTCGATCCTACTTACGACGCCGGTTTCGCGCTGCGACAGTACGCGGTCGTGAGCGTCGACGGCCGTGCGGCCGGCTACACGGGGTCAGGCGCCAACCCCCACGCGTCAAACATCGTGTTCGACGCGGGCGACTTCTCGGTTGCGATCCAGGGCAACTTCATCACGGGCCCCGCGGTGCTCGACCAGGCGCGCGCTGCTTTCGAGTCCGAGGGCGCGTGCGATCTCCCCGAGCGGCTGATGCGCGCGCTCGAAGCAGGCGGCGCGAACGAGGCGGGCGACGCGCGGTGCGTGCCCAAGGGAGCGCCCGCCGAGAGCGCCCTCATCCAGGTCGACCCGCCCGGTCAGACCGCCGGGTCTTTCCTCCGGCTCGGCTCTCCCGGCGCGGCTGGCGGAGACCCCGTGCCGCCCTTGCGAAGCGCGTTCGAGGCCTGGCGCCAGAGCCACCCTTGTCCGCCGCCCGCGGCCTCGCCCGATGGGGCAGCCGGTCCTTCGCCCGCCGAACCGGCCGACGAGACCGGCTGCCAGGTCGGGGCCGGTGGCTGGGCGGTCCCCCTGATCTTCCTTGTTTTCGCGGCCGTGCCCTCGCTCCGCCGCCGCCGCCGGCGCGCCTGACCGAAACGTGGTTCGCACATGACGGATTCCTGACAGGCCCGCCGCTAGAGTCCGCGGTGGTATGTCCGCAACCCAGGTCACGCCCAACACGACCGCGGCCGATCGCAGCTTCAACCCGCGCTCGCTCCCGTTCTTCGTCATCCACGTGCTCGCGGTCGCGGGCGTGGTCTGGCAGGGCTGGTCGTGGTCGGGGCTCGGCCTCGCCGTCGCGCTCTACTACGTGCGCATGTTCGGCGTGACGGGCGGCTACCACCGCTACTTCTCGCACAAGTCGTTCAAGACGAGCCGCTTCATGCAGTTCGTCTTCGCGCTGCTCGCCACGTCGAGCGCCCAGAAGGGCGTGATCTGGTGGGCGTCGCATCATCGTCACCACCACAAGCACTCCGATCAGCTCGGCGACATCCACTCGGCCAAGCTCGACGGTTTCTGGTGGAGCCATGTCGGCTGGATCCTCAGCGACAAGTACGAAGAGACCGACGACGCCAAGGTCAAAGACCTCACCAAGTTCCCCGAGCTCATGTGGCTCGAGAAATACTACTTGGTTCCGCCCACGGTCCTCGGCGTCGGTCTGTTCCTCGCCGGCGGCTGGTGGGCGCTCGTCTGGGGCATGTTCGTCTCGACCACGCTCTTGTGGCACGGCACGTTCACGATCAACTCGCTCACGCACGTGTGGGGCTCGACGCGTTACGCGACGACCGACAACAGCCGCAACAACCTCATCCTCGCGCTCATCACGATGGGCGAGGGCTGGCACAACAACCACCACTACTACCAGCGGTCGGTGCGCCAGGGTTTCTACTGGTGGGAGATCGATCTCACCTACTACGTGCTCCGCGCGATGAGCGCCGTCGGCCTCGTGTGGGATCTCCACCGCGTGCCGCGTGAGGTTCGCGACGCGCACATGACGTCGCCACAAACGGCGAGCGCCGCGGTTCCCGATTCGGGGAAGCCCGCGGCGCCTGCGATCGCTACAGCCAGCGTCGTCGCGCGCTGACGGCTCAGGCCGCCATCTGCACCGGAACGCCGGCGGTGCCGAGCATGTTGCGGTGCTCGATGAGCAGCGCTCGCACGGCGCGGGGCAGCTCGCACGCGAGCGCGATGTCGTACGCGCGGAGGATGGTGCCGAACGGGTCGGCGTTGCCGCGGCCGAGCGGGACGCGGTTCGAGGTCGGCGCGCCGCCGAGAGCTTCGAAGACGAGAGCGACTTCACGCGCGCAGCGCTGCGCGGTCATCCACCGATCGACGAGGGCCGCCGTCTCGCGCTTGGCCGCGAGCGCCTCGAGCTTGACGACCGCCACGCGGACGGTCGACAGGAGGTCGGAAAGGAGGTCGCACGGTTCGGCGTGGGACAGCGACTCGTTCCAGTTCAACTCAGCAGCCATAGCGGTTGGAGCTGATGCAGTCGCCGTGCCAAGGCCTGCTGCTCCGGGACTCACCGCTTTTTGGCCGAATAGTTGACCCAGCCCCGCCCGGCGGGCGTGCGTTACGTCAC
>CALKVR010000695.1 GCA_938004815.1 uncultured Polyangiaceae bacterium
GATCCGTTCACGCAGCGCCACCAGACGCGGCCGCATCGCGCCGAACATCGCCGCCGCGCCCACGTGATCACCCTTTGCGATCGTCGATTCCAGTTTGGTCAGCCACGCCTGGGCCGTTTCCGTCGGGGTTGCCATGGGGGTCTCCTCACCGTTTTCCCGCTTCGGCCACGTCTGTCGGTGGTCCTGAAGCGAAGCCGATTGTTCGGCTTTCAAACGATTAGACCGGGGCCTCGCGCCACTTGTCCAGAACCTTGCAGGAGGAGGAGACCCGCGCTGAGCGGGACCCACGATGATCCGTGACGAGCGGCCTCTTTCGCCGCGTCGACGGCAAGGTTTTGAAGCCCGGCGGCGCCGAGATCGAGCGCACGACGTTCCTGGAGTCGGACCTCGCAGGCGCCGCGGTCATCCGGGCGCGCGGGCTGATGCCCATCTTCCAGAAATCCGACGTGTCGGGCGCCGACTTCTCGGGGGTGCGGTTCGTCGACGCGGTTCTCCGCGAGCTCGTCGCCCATGGCGCCAAGTTCGTGGGCGCGGGGCTGAGAGCCGCCTCGTTCTACCGAGCCTCCCTGGCCGACGCCGATCTCTCGGGCGCGGACCTCATGGGCGCCGACCTGCGCAAGACGAACCTCACGGGCGCCCGCTTCGTCGACGCGAGCCTCTACGACGCCAAGCTCATCGAGTCGGCCGGCACGGGCGTCTCGTTCTCGGGTGCGAACCTGACCCGCGCCAACTTCGATCGCAGCAAGGTGGTGACCCTGTGACGTGGACGGCCGAACGGGTGGTTGGCGCGGTGCGCAGCGGCGCGTCGTTCAAGAATGAATCGCTGGAGGCGCTCGACCTCAGGGGGCGTGATCTGCGGGGCGCCAGCTTCGCGGGCGCGCGCATCAGCGGGTGCAACTTCGGCGAGGCGAACCTGACCGGAGCGTCGTTCGCGCGCGCCATCGTCGCGTCCAGCAGCCTGCGGGGCGCCCTCGCGGACGGGTGCGACCTCTCCGAGGCGCTCGTCACCGGCGCCGATCTGTCGTCCGTCGCGCTTCGTGGCGCCAAGCTCGCGGGGCTGCGCGCTCCGGCGGTCGTGCTCACGGGCGCCGACCTCGAGGCGGCCGACCTCACGGGGGCGGTGCTCATGGGCGCCCGGCTCGAGAACGCGCGGCTCCGCGGCGCAAAGCTCGTCGACGTGAAGCTGGACATGGCGCGGCTCGAGGGGGCCGACCTCTCGGAGACCACGATCGAGCAGGCGTCATTCAGCCGTGCCGTGCTCGCGGGGGTGAAGCTCGACGGCGCGCGCGTGACCAAGGCGCTCTTCGCCGAGGCAGACCTCTCGCGCGCGGCGATCGCGACGGCCCGGGTAGAGGAGGCGGTGTTCGTGCGCGCCGACCTCCGCGGTGCCTCTCTCCCGCGTCACCTCGTCAAATGCATCCTCGACGGCGCGAAGGTGGCGGCGGGGGATCTCGCGGGCGCCGATCTGTCGGCCTCCGAGCTCTCCGAGCTCGATCTTCGCAACGCCGACTTCGAGGGCGCCGATCTGTCGTTCACCATCCTCCGCGGCGCCGATCTCCGGGGCGCGCGCCTCCGCGGGGCGAACCTCGAGCGCGCGCTCCTGGACGGCTGTGATCTCCGCGGCGCCGACTTCGACGGCGCCAAGCTGGGGGGCGCGTCGTTCGCCGAAGCCAACCTCTCGGGCGTGGATCTCTCGGGGGCGACGATGTTGCTCGGCGACTTCGCAGGAGCCGACCTTCGTGGCGCGAACCTGCGCGGGGTGAAGCTCGAGCTCACGTCGCTCCGCGGGGCCGACCTCCGCGAGGCCGATCTGACCCGCGCCAACCTCGACTCGGTGACGCTTCCGGACGTGCAGCTCGCGGGCGCGAAGCTCGACCGAACCACGTTTCGAAAGGTCGACTTTGCCGGGATCGATCTGAGCGGTGTCTGCCTCCGCGGTCTCTCGCTCTCGCTCTGCTCGTTCGTCGGCGCCCAGCTGAAGAACGGGGACCTCGAGGCGTGCGATCTGTCATGCGCCGACTTTTCGGGCGCGGATCTCTCGGGCGCGCGTCTGAGGGGCGCGAACCTCGACAAGGCCTGCTTCAAGGGCGCCATCCTCGCGGGCGCTGATCTCAGCGACGTGGACGCGCGCGGCGCCTTCTTGGGCGAGGCCGACCTGTCGCATGCGCGCCTCGGGGCGAGCCGCCTCCGCTATGCGACCTTTGCGTCGGCCGTCCTCTCCGATGCCGACCTTCGGGGCGCCGACATGCGCGACACCGTGTGCCCGGGTCTGGTCGCCGAGCGGGCCAAGCTCCGCGGTGTACGCCTCGCGCACGCCGACCTCTCGCACGCCGTGCTGCGGCATGCCGATCTCCACTCGGCCGATCTGACGCACGCGAACCTCCACGAGGTCGCCGACGACGGCGCCGATTTCAGTCGTGCCGAGCTCGGCGGCGTGCGTCGGACCGACCTCGAGCGCCGCGCCGCCGAACGATTCTCTCCCCGCGAACCCCGCCGTCAGGCCTGAGCCCAGGAGCAAACGATGGACACCATGACCGCCGAGAAGACGAAGACGCGCGCCGCCGAAGCCCTCTCCCACGCGAGCTTCCTCGGGCCGTGCGAGGTGCTGGGGGCCGCCGCCAGCTCCGTGCGCGTTCGGATGCCCAGCGGCAAAGAAGCGACGGCCGATCTCGCCCTCGCGTTTCCCTACCGCGCGGCGCGCGGCGACGTGCTCCTCGTGATCGGCGGCGCCTCCGGCTACTACGTGATCGGGGTGCTCCGTGGGCAGGGGCGAGCGACGCTCGAGTTTCAGGGCGACGTCGAGCTGCGCTCCGTCGGTGGCAAGGTCGAGATCTCGGCCGACAAGGGCATCGCGCTGAGCTCGAGCTCGATCGACATCGGCGCCGAGAAGGTGCGCGTCATCGCCGAGGCCGTCACCGAGAGCGTCACCACGATGTTCACGCGGGTGCGTGAGGTGGTGACCGTCCACGCGGGCGAGGCTCGACAGATCGTGCGAGGCCAGTGGTTCTCGCAGTCGAAGCGCGCGCAGGTGCAGACCGAGGACGCGTTCGCCATCAACGGCCGCCAGATCCACCTGGGCTGAGGAGACCGACCATGTTGCTCGCATCGAACCGCGGCGCCGGAATGAACATCGGGATGCCGGACGTCTGCCTGACCCCGGCCGCGCCGGCGCCTGTCCCGGTGCCTTATCCGAACCTCGGCCTCAACGTGCAAGCATCCCCGTTCTGCACGCTCATCAAGATCACGGGGATGCCGGGCCTCAACCTGGGCAGCAAGATTCCCATGACGATGGGCGACGAGGGCGGGACCGCGCACCCCATGTTCAAGCAGATGGGGAGCTACACCGCCGGCAACAGCGCCATCTATCTCGAGAAGCTGCCGGCCATCAACCTGACGTGCCCGACGACCGGCAACAACATGAACAACGCAGCCGGCGCGGTCCTCGTGCCGAGCGTGACGAACGTGTTTTTTACCCTCGACCGCTCGTCGCTCGAGGGCCCCCTCGATGCGGCGGTGGCGCCGCGCGACGGCGAGCCGGTCGTGGCCGAGCGCGCCGCCGACGGTGGCGTGGTCGTGCGCATCATGCGCTTCACCACCGATGTGGCCAGACGCGTCTTCGTCGCGCTCGAACGCTCGGGCCTGCGTGACGGTGACGAGCTGATCTTCGACTTGCGTGGCTGCCCTGGCGGTGATGCTCGGGC
>CALKVR010000696.1 GCA_938004815.1 uncultured Polyangiaceae bacterium
CTTCCAGTTCAAGAGCGAGATCGACATCGTGCGTCAGATCCTCGGCGAGTGGGGGGTCGAGCACGAGGCGCGGGTGCAGGCCGGCGCGCACAAGAAGCGCAAGTTCCGCGTCCAATACGACGAGAGCGACTTCAACTTCGTCAGCCGGCTGATGGAAGACGCCGGCATCAGCTACTACTTCGAGCCCTCCGAGGGCGGCACCAAGCTCGTGCTCGACGACGAACCGCAGTCCCGCGATGTCAGCCAATCCGACATTCCCTACCTGGACTCGCCGAACACCACCGTCGAGCGGTTCGTCACGCGCGTCGCCGTGCGCTCGAAGCTGAGGCCGGGGACGATGACGATCGGCGACCTCGACTACCGGCTGCCGAGCACCTACCAGCCCCGCGCCAGCTTCACCGCCGGGCTCGCGCAAGAGGCGCGGCTCGAGCAGTTCGACTACGAGCCGGGCGCGTTCCTCTACAACAGCGGCGGCGACGATTCATCGCCGGCGGCGGACGATCGCGGGGCGTCGCGCACCGACGACGCGGCCGGCGCGCAAAAGACGCAGAATCGGCTCTTCGAGCGGCGGAACGGCGCCAAGCTCGTCAGCTTCGAGTCGAGCGTGCTCGAGCTCGCGCCCGGCACGATCACCAAAATCTCGCGCCACCCCCACCGCGGCCTCGCCCCGACCCTATTGGTCTTGAGCGCAGACCTCGAGGGGCACCACGACGGCGACTGGCGGGTGCTCGTCGAGTCGGTCCAGACCATCGAGCCCTATCGGCCCGACCCGGTGACACCCAAGCCCGAGGTCGTCGGCCTCGAGAGCGCCACCGTCGTGGGCCCCGGCAGCGAAGAGATCCACACCGACGAGTGGGCGCGCGTCCGCGTGCACTTTCATTGGGACCGCGAGAGCCAGCGCAACGACGAGAGCTCGTGCTGGGTCCCCACCAACCAGCCCTGGGCGGGCAAGGGCTGGGGCACCGTCAACCTGCCGCGCATCGGGCAAGAGGTCTTGATCTCGTTCCTGGGTGGTGACCCCGACCGTCCCGTCGTGACGGGCCGCGTCTACACCGAGTCGGTACCCGTCCCCGATCCGCTGCCCAAGTACAAGCACGTCTCTGGGCTCTTCAGCGAGGCGACGCCGCGCATGGTGATGGGGTCGTCCGGCGGCGCGGCGGGTGGGTCGATGACCAGCCCGTACGGCGGCACGCCGATGTCGAGTCAGCAGATCGCGGGCACGGTGACCCAGTCGGGCCCGTTCCAGGCCGTCTCGCCCACCGGCACCAACCACGCTTGGAAGGGCAGCGGGATGAAGCTCGACGACATGAGCGGGGCCGAGAACGTCTACATCCAGGCGAACAAGGACCTGCACATGATCATCTACAACGACTGGACGACGCAGGTCGGCAACCACCGCGCGACCAAGATCGGCACCGACGACATCACCTGTGTGCGCGGCAACCAATACATCGAGATCGGCGACGAGCAGCGCACCGACGTCACCAAAGACTGCGTCACGCGCGTCGAGAAAGATCGCAAAGAGAAGATCGGCAAGCAGCTCAAGCAAGAGGCGAAGTCGAACATCGTCCTCGAGTCCAAGAACGGCGGCTTGCTCATCCACGCCAAGAAGGCGATCAAGCTCGAGTCGGACAAGACGATCGAGCTCAAGGTGAAGAACTCGGTCATCAAGCTGACGCCCGACGAGATTCAGGTCATCTCGGGCGACAACAAGGTCGCGGTGAACCCCGACAAGGGGTAGCGCCCGGCCGTGCCTCAGCGCACGATCGCGACGCCGAGCTCAGCGGGCGTGAACGCGGCGAGGGTGTCGTCGCCCTCGGGGGGGTCGGGCAGGACGACGCGCCGGGCGCCATGGTTCTTGAGGAGGAGCACGTCGAGGAGCAGGTCGCGGCGTGAGCCGAGGGCCGGGATAGCGGGCAGATCGACGGTGATGGTATGCGCCGCACCCGCCGCCTCGGCGATCTCGAGCGCGGACTGACGCGCGGCGGCGCCGCTGCCGAGGATCACGAGCGGGCTCTCGGGAGGAATCGCGGCCGCGACGCGGGCGACGGCCTCGGGCTCGAGCGGCGCCCGCACGACCAGGCCGGTGGCCCCGCCGCCGGCGGCGCGGACGCGGTCGCGCGTGGCGGCCGGGCCGCCGCCAGCACCCCGCACGCGAGCGGTGGCGGCGTCGGTTCGGACGACGGCGCCCGCGACGAACCGCTCGGTGCCCGCGCTCCAGATCTCTCGCACGGAGAGGCCGAGCGACGTGCCCTCGATGGCGAGCACCTCACCCGCGCTCGCATCGAACGGAACGGGGAGCACCCAAGCGACCGGCCAGGCTTTGCCCGACTCGAGCCGCATCTCTTTGCGGACCCGCGTGGCGTCCCTCTCGCCGAGCGGGCCCGCCACCGGCGAGAGCGCACCGGCCGCCGCGAGCTCGAGCCACACGCGGTCACCGGCCCCGACCGCGAGGGTGCGCGCCCCGCTCGCCAGCGCGACGATCGGCGCCTCGACGAGCGCACCCCCATGGGGCGCAGGCAGCCCCGAGGTCGGCTCGGCCTCCGGGGCCCGGGCGGACCGCGGCTCGAGGTGCCCGAGGCGTTCGAGCGCCTCGACGATCCGGGCGAGCGACGCCTCCTTGGTCTCGGCCGCGGTGTCGACGACGACGTCGGGGGCGAGCGGCTCCTCGTACGGATCGGTGACGCCGGAGAAGTGAGCGATCTCTCCCGCGAGCGCCTTGACGTAGAGGCCCTTCGGATCGCGGGCGGTGAGCACCTCGATCGAGCAGCGGCAATAGACCTCGACGAACCGACCGATATCGCGGCGGAGCTCGTCGCGCACGTCGCGGTACGGGCTGATGGCGGCCGTCATCGCGCACGCGCCCGCGCGGGCGAGCAGCTTGGCCACGAAGCCGATGCGGCGCACGTTGGTGTCGCGATCTTCACGCGTGAAGCCGAGGCCCTTCGACAGGTGCTGCCGCACCTCGTCGCCGTCGAGCACCTCGACGTGCACGCCGCGCTCGTGGAGCTCGGCCGAGAGGAGCGTGGCGAGCGTGCTCTTGCCCGACCCCGAGAGCCCCGTGAACCACACGACGAAGCCGGGCCGCTGGGTCACACCGGCTCCACGATCGAGAAGGGCGCCTCGACGAACGCGGCCCCACTCCAGACGAAGAGCTTGTGGTCGTCGACGACCGGCCCCGCCGCGCCTTTGCGCACGCTCGTGACCAAGAAGGCGAGCGGCCATTGCGGGCCGGGGCCGAGGGCGCCGGGCCCGCCCTCGGTCTCGGGGGGCGAGCCGAACGAGAGCACCGCCGCGTCGGTCTCGCTGAAGTACGCGCCGCAATCGAGGTGCGAATGGTAGAGCACCTTGATCGGCCGCCCCGCCTCGCGGCCGCGGCTCACCGCGTCGTCGAACCTTTTTTCGTTGAAGGCGAAGAACTCGCGGCCGGTGCGAAAGTAGGTCTCGGGATCGAGGGCGTGCAGCTTGTTGGCCATGTTCGGCATCGGCACCGCCTCGTCGCAGAGGAGGCCGTCGGCCAGGGGCCCGGCGAGGTAGCCGCACGCCTCTTCATCGGCGCCATAGCGAGCTATGGCGTCGGCCTCGACCGCCGAGATCGCGGCGCGGCTGATTTGGAGGCCGCCGCGGACCCAGGGCGCGTCGTTCACCACAAGTACCTCTTTTCCCATTTCATGGGCGGGAAGTAACGATCACCCCTGTCACACGCAATGGTGACCACGGCCCCCGGCCGGCCCTCGGCCGAGAGGCGCTTGGCCGTCTCGAGCGCGGCGTAGACGTTGGCGCCGGTGGAGTGCCCGACGAAGAGCCCCTCTTCTACCCCGAGCCGCTCGGACATGTCCCAGCCCGCCTCGGTGCCGACGCGGAACGTCTCGTCGTATCCGCCGCCGTCGTGGATCGCGGGCACGAGCGAGCTCGGCAGGTGCTTCAGGCCCTCGAGGCCATGGAGCGAATCGTCCGGCTCGACGGCGATGCATCGCACCGGGCGCTCGTGCTCGCGGAGGCGGCGCGACGTGCCCATGATCGTCCCGCTCGTGCCGATGCCGGCGACGAAGTGGGTGATGCGATCACCGACCGCGTCGAGGATCTCGGCGCCGGTGCCGTGGTAGTGCGCGCCGGGGTTGTCGGGGTTCGAGTATTGGTCGGGGTAGTAGTAGCGATCGGGGTCGCGCGCCCACATCTGTCGGGCGAGGCGGATCGCGCCGTCGGACCCCTCCATCGGGTCCGAGAAGACGACCTCGGTGCCGAACGCGCGGGCGATGTCTTTGCGGGCCTTGGAGACGTTGCTCGGCATCACGAGGGTGACGCCGACGCCGAGCGCGGCGCCGAACAGCGAGTAGGCGACGCCGGTGTTGCCGCTCGTCGAGTCGATGAGCGACTTGCCCTTCTCGAGCCGACCGTCCTCGAGAGCGCGCAGCATCATGCGGCTGGCGGCCCGGTCCTTCACGCTGCCGCCGGGGTTGGCGAACTCGAGCTTCAGGTAGATCTCGACGCCGGGCGCCTCGCGGCCCAGTCGGTCGAGCCGCACGAGCGGGGTATTGCCGACGGCGTCGACCACCGACTCGAGGGGGCGCGTCCGCGCGAGCCCGACGCCGCGACGACCTCTCCAATCGCTCACGGAGTGCCTCCCCGGCGCGGGAGCGCGGCCACGATCGCCCGCGCCGCCGCGCGCGCACCCGCGACCATGTCACGCGCGGCGGGAGCCTCGACCCAATCATCGGGGACGCCAGGCTCGAGCGCGGCGGGCCCCTCGGCCAGGGTCTCGAAGCCGGCCCGCTGGGCATAGAGGCGCGCGACCTCGTGCGCGCTGGTCGGCCCGAGGACGTGCGCCGTCGCCGCGCCGATGGCGCGCTGCCCTGCCTCGCCGATTTCGGCGAGGAGGATCTGGCGAACGAACCGCTCGGCGTCCAAGCTCAGCCGCCGGCGATCGCGGGCACGATCGAGATCTTGTCGCCCTGCTTGAGCTCGGTCTTGAGGCCATCGAGGAAGCGAATGTCCTCGTCGCCGACGAAGATGTTGATGAAGCGGCGGACGCCCTTGTCGTCGAGCAAGCGGTCTTTCATGCCGGGGAAGCGGCGCTCGAGG
Organism: uncultured Polyangiaceae bacterium; assembly: GCA_938004815.1. GTDB lineage: Bacteria > Myxococcota_A > Polyangia > Polyangiales > Polyangiaceae > Xiheicaenibacterium. The sequence goes on from CALKVR010000696.1 coordinate 5,083, forward strand.
TCTTCGATGACCTCGGCGAGGGTACTGCCGGCGGCCGGGACCTCGTCGGCGCCGGCGGTCAGGGTTCGGAGCGGGGTGGGGATTCGGACCATCGTTTCCATCGAAGACCTCACGAGCCAGAGTCACAGCGAGCACGCGTCCGCCTCGTAGCGAGACGCGTCGATCGATCGAATGGCGGGGCTCTGCCCGCAGAGCGCGCAGGCCGCGCGCGGCTTGACCGCGACGCGCCGGAGGCGGTCGCGGAGCCCGTCGTAGGTGAAGACGGCCCCCATCGCGGCGGCGTCGCCACGGAGCGCGCGGAGGGCGAGGTCGGCCGCGATCGCGCCGGCCACGCCGCAAACGGGGCCGACGACGCCGGCGGTGGCGCAGTCGGGCGCGGGCCCGCTCGGCAGATCCTCGAAGAGGCAGCGGTAGCAAGGTCGCCCAGACGCCCCGACCGCGAGGACGGTGGCCTGCCAGCGCACCGCCGCCGCGTGCACGCACGGGCGCCCGGCGATCGCGCAGGCGTCGGCGACGAGGAACCGCGTCGCGAAGTTGTCGCTCGCGTCGACGACCAGATCGACGCGAGACGCGAGCGACACCGCGTTGTCGGGCAGCACCCGGCCGGGCACCGGCTCCACGCGAAGCGCGGGCGACAGCGCCTCGAGCCTCTCGCGAAACACGTCGAGCTTGGGCCGGCCCACGTCGCTCGGGCCGAACAGCACCTGCCGGTGGAGGTTCGTGACGTCCACCGTATCGTCGTCGGCGACGAGGAGCGAGACGCGAGCCCC
>CALKVR010000697.1 GCA_938004815.1 uncultured Polyangiaceae bacterium
GCATCATGCTGACTGGCGCGCGACTGGACGCGGCAGACGCCGAGGCGCTTGGTCGTCGAGAGACGAACCGCGATCCACCGGTAGCCGGTCGACATCGCCTGGCCGCCCACCGGGCTGGGGCCGATGACGAGCTCGCGCCCCTGCCAAGGCTGAGAGACCCAGCTCCCCGGGAACATGCCCGGGATCGCGGCGACGAACCCACGGGCCTCTGCGGCGGCAGCGAGCGCCTGCCCGAAGCGCTGCCCGACCGCACCACGGATGCCGTCTTCTTGATCGTGGCCAGTGTAGTCGGGCTCGCCGGCGGTCACCGCGCTTTGGCCGCGGCGGCGTCGAGCGCCTCCTGGATCATCTTGCCGTGCTCGCGCGGGTCGGCCCAGCGGCGCCGGCCCTCTTCGGGGAGCAGGTGGATGGGATCGAAGTACGTATAGAACTGCCCGGCCTTGACGCTGGGGGCCGTGTAGACGCTGACGCCGGTCGTCTTGTTGTAGTGCTCATAGGAGTGGCAGTCGCGCTTGCCGCCGCCGCCGGGCGCGTCGACGACGAAGGTCGGCGTGTTGAACCCCGCCGTCGAGCCGCGCACGAGCTTCTCGAGCTCGATCGCCGTCTGCACGGTGGTGCGCAGGTCTTCGACGCCCTTCACCAGATCGTGCACGTAGACGTAGTAGGGGTGCACGTTGACGTGCCCGAGGCGCTTCACGAGCAGCTTCATCGTGTCGGGCCGATCGTTGACGCCGCGCTGGAGCACCGCCTGGTTGCGCACGAAGATGCCGCGCTCGAACAGCTTGTTCATCGCGTCGCGCGTGATGCCCGTGATCTCGTTCGGGTGGTTGAAGTGGGTGTGGAGCACGACCTCTTTGTGCTTCTTGCGGCCGAGCTCGACGACGTGGGTGAGAGCGTCGACCCACTCGTGATCCGTGAGGATCTTTTGAGGCATGACGGCCGGCCCCTTGGTGGCGATGCGGATGCGCCGGATGTTCTCCATCTCGAGGAACGTCGTGCCGATGAGCTTGAGCTGCTCGGCGCGCAGGTTGTACGCGTCGCCGCCCGAGACGACGATGTCCTCGAGCTCGGGGCGTGAGGCCACGTAGGCGAACGCGCGCGCCCAGCGCTCGGGGTTGACGTTCAGCTTCACCTTCTCGACCTCTTCGGTGTCGACGCCGACGGCGTAGCTGCGCGTGCAGAAGCGGCAGTACACAGGGCAGGTGTCGAGCGGCAAAAAGAGCGCCTTGTCGGGGTACCGGTGCGTGAGGCCGGGGGTCGGCGCGTCTTCTTGCTCGTGGAGCGAGTCGAGCCCGAGCTTGGGGTGGTCGGGCAGCATCCGCGAGGCGAGGGGGATGAACTGGGTGCGGAGCGGGTCGGAGTAAGGGTCGTTCCAGTCGATCAGGCTCATCACGTACGGCGAGACGCGCACGCTCATGGGCGCGTGGGCGAAGCCGGCGGTGGCGTCCTGGATGAACTCGTCGGACGCGACGCCGCGGAGGGCATCGAGCAGCTTGTCGGGCCGCGTGATCGACTTCTTGCTCTGCCAGTGGTGGTCGAGGAACTGCTCCTCGGTCACGTCACGGTAGGCGGGGAGGCGACGCCAGTCGGGCGCTTGGAGGAACGATTTGTGCCGCAACGTCGCCGGGTCGACCGGCGGCTTGAGCGCGGCCGGGGGCTGAGACGACGTGGGGGCGGGGTCCTGCACGGTCGGCAGGCTGACGACGGACGAGGACATGCGGTGTTCTACCATTTTGCCGGCCCGGGAGCTTCACGCTCGAGGCAGCGGTATCCCCGCTGTTTCACCCCCCTAACCCCCCTCACTGCGTAAGGGAGGACCCGCTCATAGATCGGTGCGGTAGGGCACGTCGATCGTGGCGGCAGTGCCGATATCGCGGTTCGACCGGAACGCGGCGTAATAGGTGCGGACGCGGACGACGTAATCCTGGGTCTCGGCGTAGGGCGGGATGCCGCCGTAGCGGGCCACCGCGCCCTCACCCGCGTTGTAGGCGGCGACCGTCAAATCGAAGTCGCCGTTGAAGAGGTTCGCGAGCACGCGCAGGTACCGCACGCCGCCGAAGATGTTCTCGCGCGGATCGAACGGGTCGCGGACCTGCATGCGCGTCCCCGTCTCGGGCATGAGCTGCATGAGGCCCTGGGCGCCGGCGCTGGAGACGGCGCGCGGATCGTAATCGCTCTCGACCTTGATGACGGCGCGGATCAGCTCTTCGGGGAGCTGATACAGCGTCGCGGCCTGGCGGATCCACTTGTCGTAGCGCGTGAAGCGCTCGGGTGACCGATCGCTCGGCGGAACGGCCGTGCCCGAGAAGCGCGCGCCCTTGGTCCGCTTGCTCGTGCTCTTGACGTAGAGCTTGTACCGGCTGTCGCCCTTCGGCGAGTTCGTGAAGTGAACGACGCCGTCAGGGTCGGTGTACTGGTAGATATCCGCCGAGGCGTCGCCGGCCAGGACCGCCCCCGACAGCATGGCGAGCAAACCGCCGCCGAGGACCCTGCGGCCGAGGACGGCGGTCGGATGGGGTTTGGCGGCCATGGACGATCCGGAGTGTAGCCGACGGCCACAGGGGAGGAGCAACCTTGTCGCGACAACCCGCGACCCGGTCGAGTTGTTTCCGTTTCTGGCCGCGCCGAGCGCGCCGCGGTAACCGTGACGTGGTGACCCCGACCACGATCGCGCTCCTCGTCATGGTCGCCCTCTTCGCGGTCTACGTGATCGTGCAGGTGCGCCCGGCGGCGCGCCGGGGTGGTCGCAAGACGACCGAGGCCATCCGCGCCGCGCACGGCCGCGCCCGAGAGGCCAAGACCACCGAGGCGCGGTCGGCGGCGCTCGCCGACGCGGGCGAGGCGGCGGCCAAGGCGGGCCGCTACGTGTCCGCGGCGGGCAGCTTTCTGCGCGCCCTGCGCGCAAACCCTGCGTCACCCGAGATCGTTCACCGCACCGGCGCTGCGCTCGCCTCTCGCCCGCGCCTCCTCGAGTCGCTCCTCTTGCGGCGAGTCGCGGCGGTGCCGGCAGCCCCGCCGTCGAGCCGAGATCCAGCGTTCATCGCGCTCCTGGAGGAGCTCGCCGTGGTCTACGGGCACCGCCGCGATCGCGGCAGGGCGCGCCTCGTCGAGCGCTTGCTCGCGCGCGAGCAGCTCCACGACGACTCGGCCGTCGCAGCCGGCGACGCTCGCGCCTGACGCTGCGCCCGCTGCGTCTTGCGGCGACCCGCGATCGTGGCCACCATGGCCGAGCGGCGCCGGGGGAGCGGGGCCGGGCGTGGTGCCATGACTCAGTCCGGATCAACCGAGCACGTCGACGAAGCGATCCTGGGGGCCATCCCCGACATCATCCTGCGCATTCGTCGCGACGGTCTCGTCCTCGACGCTCGGTATCCGCCGGGCGTCGCGGATCTCGCGAGCGAGTCTTGGGGGCAGCGCAACCTCCGTGACCTCCTCCCGCAAGCGAACCTCGGCGACGCGCTGGCTCTCATCGGGCGCGTGCTCTCGAGCGGCAAGCTCGAGACGTTGACGATTCCCTGGGCCGACGGCTCGTCGATCTACGAGGCGCGGGTCGCGCGCTGCGCGGCCGACGAGGTCGTAGCTTTGGTGCGCGACGTGACCGAGCCCGAGCGGGCCAGGCGCGAGCTCGCCGACGCCCAGCACCTCTTCTTGCGGATCGGGCAGATGATGCCCGTCTGCGTGTACGTGCACGACATGGCGCGGGCGAAGAACGTCTACATCAACCGGCGGCTCCAGGACATGCTCGGCTATCCGCAAGAGCAGGCCGACGCGATGGGTGACTTCCCCTTGCCGCAGCTGCTCTACCCGGAGGACGTCGCACGCCTGCCCGAGCTCATCGCGCAATCGCTGAGCGGCAAAGACGGCGAGGTGATGGAGTTCGAGTCGCGCGCGCGCGGCGCCGACGGCGAAGAGCGCTGGCTGCGCAACCTCTCGACTGTGTTCTCGCGAAACGAGAACGGGGTGCCCGTCGAGCTCCTCGGTTGGATCGAGGACGTTACGGAGCGGAAGCGCTTGGAGGACGAGCTGCGGCAAGCCCAGAAGATGGAGATCCTAGGGCAGCTCTCGGGCGGCATCGCCCACGACTTCAACAACGTCATGACGAGCGTTCTCTGCAGCGCCAACTTGCTGCTCGACGCGCTCTCCGACCGCGCGCTCCGCGCCGACGCGCAACAGATCATCGAGTCGTCGCTGCGCGCGGCCTCGCTCACCAAGCGCCTCTTGTCGATCAGCCGCGTGCACCAGCCGGTTCGGAGCGCGGTCGACGTGACCGCGCTCGCGTCGAACATGATCCCGCTCCTCGGGCGCATGCTCGGCGAGCGGCACCCGCTCCGCCTCTCGACGCCGAGCGAGCCGGCGTTCATCGAGGCCGACCCCCACGAGCTCGAGCAGGGGCTCATCAACCTGGTCGTGAACGCGCGCGACGCCCTGCCCGAGGGCGGGCCGATAGACGTGCTCGTCGCGGTCGAAGCCGAGGGCGAGCCGCGCCAGGTCGTCGTCTCTGTCGTGGATCGTGGCGTGGGCATGACCGCCGCCGTTCGAGCCAAGATCTTCCGACCCTTCTTCACCACCAAGCCCGAGGGCTTCGGCACCGGCCTCGGCCTGCCTTACGTGAAGCGGATGGTCGAGTCGTTCGGCGGCACCGTCGCGGTCGAGAGCGCGGTCGGGGCCGGCGCGCGGTTCTCACTACGCTTCCCCGCTTCTCGTGCGCCGGCCGAGCCGCCGGTGTCGCCGCCCCAGGTCGTCGCGCCGCATGGCGGCAGGGTGCTGCTCGTCGAGGACGACGCGACGATCCGGCGCCTCGCCCGCGAGACGCTGGTGCGCGATGGATACCAGGTGACCGCGCTCGAGAGCGGTGAGGCCGCGCTCGCGCTCGACGACGCCGAGATCCGCGCGCACCAGATCCTCGTGTCGGACGTCGTGCTCACCGGCGTCTCCGGCCCCGCCACGGCCGAGCTCTTGAGGCGCCGTCACCCGTCGCTCCGCACGCTGCTGATGTCGGGGTACTACGACGCCGACGCATCGGGGGCGCCCGACGCCGCGGCCGTTCTGCAGAAGCCGTTCACGCCCCGTGAGCTCGCGACCGCCGTCGCCAGGGCGCTGGCGGACTGAGCGAGCAGCTCGCTGGTCGGACCCGACGTCAAAAGCCGAGCGGGCTGATGAGCGTCTTCGGCAGCATCGGGTACCAGAGCGTGGGCAGCGCGTCTTTTTGCGCCAGCGCGAGGAAGTCCATCAGGAGCGCCACCGTCACGTGCACCAGGAACCCGGAGTAGATGCTCTTGGTGCGCATCGACAGGCTGCCGAGCGCGATCCCGGCGATGATCGCGCCGCACGTCTCGAGGTACGGCTTACCGTAGTGGATCATGCAGTACGGCACGCACATCGCGAAAATGGCGGTCGAGCCCATCGAGCGACTGAGCGTGTTGAGCCAGAAGCCGCGAAAGAACACCTCGAGGCCGAAGAACTGCGCCACGTAAAACGCCTCCCAAACGAGGAGGTCGAACCACGAGCGCGAGCTCTTCTTGTAGAACGGGTAGTAGTTGCCGAAGTCGGGCTGGCTCGCGACCGCAAAGACTGCGGGGATCACCACCGCCAAGCAAACGACGTAGATCCACGCGTGCTTGTGGAGGCCCCGCACCCGAAGCCCCATGTCGAGGAGGCTGTCCTTGGGAAAGAGGATCTTCCACACCAAGAACGGGATGAAGGTGTAGCCGACGATGCGTGTCACCGCCCACCAGATGAGGCGGTACAGATCGCCGTAGTGCTTCACCGACACGTGCTCGCCGATGCCCCAGGGTGACGCAGGCCCCGCGAGCTCCCACTCGCGCAGGAGCGGCTTGAGCAGCCCCTGGTAG
>CALKVR010000698.1 GCA_938004815.1 uncultured Polyangiaceae bacterium
GTGTTCGCTGGCGCGATGGCGGCGTTGGGGCCGGCGTGGTCAGAGCGCGCCGACGAGCGCCACGCGAGCGCGGCCCCCTCGAGCCAGCCCTTCGCATGGGCGCCTCCTACCGCATCCGACCCAGGGCCCGTCTCCCAAGTGCCCGAGGCCGAGTCGCTCTACCGCGAGGCCGTGCGCGCGTGGAAAGACGGCGCGACGCCGCTCGCGATCGCCGGCATGAGACGCGCCACCGAGATCGATCCGCGGCTCGGGGCGGGGCACCTTCGGCTGGCGATCTGGAAAATGGCGCGCCGCGATCCCGAGGCGCGCGAGCTCTACCAGACCGCTCTCCGACAGCGGGCTCTCCTCTCGGCAGACGATCGGGCACTCCTCGACGCCGCCGAGCCGCTCGTCCGCCAACCCTGGGACCTGGCCGCGTGGTCGGCGCGCCTCGAGGCGCTCTCGCGCGCACGGCCAGCCGACACCGAGCTCTTGCTGTACCTCGGCGAGGCGCTCCACGCCCGGCTCGAGTTCGCCGAGGCGATCGAGGTCTTCGACCGCGCGCTCGCCAAAGATCCCGATCTGCTCGCCGCGTTCATCGGGCGGGGCGAGGCCTTCGCCATGCTCGGCGACGTCGCGGCGCAGCGCGAGGCCTACGAGGCGTGCCTGCGCCGCCGCAACGCGTCGGCGGAGTGCCTCTCTCGCAAGGTGAAGGTTCGCGCGCGCATGGGCGAGTGCGAGGCGATGCGCGAAGAGGCCCGCGCGCTCGCCGCGAGCGCCCCGAGCCTGGAAGAGGGGCGCGAGCTGCTCGCGAACGCCCTGCTCGCGACGGGCGACACCGGCCCCGCCTTGCAGGAGACGCTGGCGCAGCGCTGGGCGATGGCGCCCGAGGCGAGCCGCCGCGCCGTCGAGCTCCAGGATCGCTTCGCGCTCGCGACCCTCTCCGGCGACCTCGAGCACGCCATCCAGATCACGGTCGAGTGGAGCGACGCGGTCAAGAGCAGGCAAGACCAGTACTCGCGCGGCCTGCCGATCCTGCGGCGGGCCAGGCTCCTCGAAGAGACGGGCGACGGCGCGCGGGCGAGAGACGAGGCGGCCGCGTTTCTCTCCCTGCTCGCCGCCCTCCCCGACGCGATCGGCGGCGACATGTCGATCCATTTCGTCGGCGTCGTGGCGCGCAACGGCGGCCTCGAGAGAGAGGCGTTCGAGGAGCGGCGCCGCGCGTGGCTCGAGCGACACAAGAAGAAGTGGAAGAACGCCGGCCGGCGGATGGACGACGAGTACGCGTGGATCGCTTGGTCCACCGCCTACGGCGGCGAGGTGCGAACCGAGGCCGACGCCAAGCAGGCGCTCGCGGCGATGCCGACGAGCCGGCTCCTCACCGTCGAGAGCGGCCGGTGGCCCGCCATGGATCTCAACGTCGGCCGGGTGCTGGCCCTGACCGGTAAAAGTGCGCAGGCGCTGGTGCCGCTCCGGCGCGCTGCGAGCGCGTGCGAGCGCCTCGACGACCCGACCCGCACCGTCACGGCCCAGTACTACCTCGGCCTGGCGCTCGAAGACACGGGCGACGTCGAGGGGGCACGGACGGCTTACGGTGCCGTCATCTCGGCATGGGGCCAGGCCAAGCCGCGCTCGGCGACGGCAGCGCTGGCGCGCGCGGGGCTCGAGCGGCTCGCCGCGCGGTGACCGTCACCGCCCGATCTGCCACTCTTCGGCGGGCTCTTCGGCCGGGGCCTCTTCGACGGGCTCGGTAGCCGAGTCGGCCTCGGCCTCGGCCTCGGCGTCGCTCTCGACCTCTTCGGCCTCGTCCGCCTCGGTCTCTTCGCTGGCGGCGTCGCGCTCGGCCTGCGACAGCGCGGCGACATTGCGCCGGATGCCGTGGCGGCTGGCGAGCGCGACCTCGCCGAGGAGGCGCGGCATGTCGTCGCCGACGCTGACACCGTCGATCACGAGATCGGCGTGGTCGACGCTCGCCTGCCGCCCATCGAGACGGAAGTCGACGTGCACGTCGCGCCCCTCGCCGGGAGCGAGCACGTAGGGCTCGTGACGGGTCGTGCGCCCCGAGGCGCGAGGAATGACAGATCCATCAGATAGCTTGAGCGCGATCGCGTCACGATCGATCGTGACGGGCTTGTCGGTCTTGTTCTGCATGAACGTCTTGACCACCACCTTGTCGCCCTTCACGTAGGCGTGCTTCACGCGCACGAGCACGGTCTCGCCGACGACGACCGTGGAGGCGTAGAGCGGCTCGCCACGGTGTCGCCCGCAGCCCCCGAGCGAGGCAGCAGAGATCGCGACGGTCGCGACGAGGAGGGCACCGAGGAGGGGGTTGCGAGCGGCCATGGACCACTCGTAACACCGGCGCCCAGTCCCGAAATCGGCCGAGCAGAGTTCCGACCGAGAGCGCAGGATCTCCACGATTTCTGCGGCGTCGAAGCCGCAGATCAGAACGGAATCGGGATCGGCTTCAGGTCCCCGGACGCGCACTCGAGCTCGCCCCGCTGGGTGCCGTCCGGCCACTTTTTGCCGGTCACGTGGCGGGTCATGACGGTGCCCGCGCACTTGGCGAGGCAGCCGCAGACCTTGGAGCCGGCCGGGCCCTTCGGGGGGTTGCACGTCCACCGTGCGGGCGCCTTGCACTGATGAAAGTCCGGGCAGAGCGCGTTCGCGCCGTCTTTGCAGCCGAGCTGCTTCGCGGTCTGGAGCCACGCGACGAGCGGCGCCGCCTTGGGCTTCATGCCCTCGCACGCCTCGTACGCGCCGTGCTCACAGAGCATCAGCCGCTCGATGTTGGGCATGTCGGTGTCGGTGATGGCGGTCGAGAGGAAGATCTTGCAGCCGAGCAGCTTCTCACCCGCCTCGCACGCGCGTTGGTAGACCTCCCACGTGTGCTCCTTTCCGGCGCCCGTCTGGCCGATCTTGCGGAGGGCGACCACGCACTGCGGGCCGCCGCTCGCCTCGGTCAGGCACGGCACGATCTCGGGGGCGGGTGCCGGGCCCGACGGCACCGGCGCCGAAGCGACCGCGGTCGCCTCGCCCGGAGGGATGAAGAACGGCTGCTCGAACGAGACCGGCGGCGCTTCGGCGGTCAGGACCGGCGGCGGAAACCAGGGCTGCGGATCGGCGAAGCGATCGCGGCCGCCGGAGCACGCGGCGAGCGCGGGCAGCGAGAGGACGGCAGCTTTCAGGCAGCAGGGGCGCATCTTGCGAGAGATGCTATGTTGCCCGAGATCATGCAAGAGTTCCGCCGCTTCAGGGGGACGAACACCTATTTGACGAACGAGGCGCTCGAGGCGGCCGTCAACTGCGCCCTCGCCCTCGGCCGGCCGCTCCTCGTCCGGGGCGAGCCCGGGACGGGCAAGACCCTGCTCGCCGAGGCGATCGCCGAGGCGATGGAGGTCCCGCTGCTCACCTGGCACGTAAAGAGCACGACCAAGGCTCAAGACGGCCTCTACGTCTACGACACGGTGCAGCGGCTCTACGACTCGCGCTTCGGCGACGGCGACGTCCGCGACATCAAGCGGTACATCAAGCTCGGGCCGCTCGGGCAGGCGTTCGCGGCCGGCGAGAAGCGGGTCCTCTTGATCGACGAGGTCGACAAGGCCGACCTCGAGTTCCCGAACGATCTGCTCCACGAGCTCGATCGCATGCGCTTTCGCATCATCGAGACGGGTGAAGAGGTCGCGGCCAAAGAGCGACCCCTCGTCGTCATCACCAGCAACAACGAAAAAGAGCTGCCCGACGCGTTCCTCCGCCGGTGCGTGTTCCATTTCATCGACTTTCCGGACGCCGACTTCATGCGCCGCATCGTCGAGGTCCACCATCCGGGGCTCGATCGGGCGCTCGTCGATCAGACCCTGAAGGCGTTCTACGACATCCGCGACGGGATGCGCCTCCGCAAGCGGCCGTCGACGAGCGAGCTCATCGATTGGATCGCCGTGCTCAAGCGGGCGGGGGTCGCCGAGGTCAAGCTCGACAAGAACCTGCCGTTCCTCGGCACCCTCCTGAAAAAGGAGCAGGACATCGCCTCGTTCGCCGACCAGCTCGCAGGCGGCAAGCGTTACCGAAGCTGACGGTATGGTGAAGAAGGCGAAGTGGGATTGCTCGATGACGTCCGTTCTCGTGGATTCACCCCCCCGGCCCCCCTCACGACGTGAGGGGGGAGACTGATGTTCGTCGACTTTCTCTACGAGCTGCGCAAGCGCAAGGTGCCGGTCGGCGCCCAAGAGGCGGTCGCCCTCGCGAGCGCGCTCTCGCAAGACTTGCACGGCTCGTCGCTCGACGGCTTCTACCACGTCGCGCGCGCGGTCATGGTCCACGACGAGAAGCACCTCGACGACTTCGACGTCGCGTTCGCCTCGTACTTCAAGGGCGTGCACGCCGACGCCAAGGTGATCGCAGAGGAGCTCTACTCCTGGCTGCGCGATCCCATCAAATGGCGCGAGCTCTCGGACGCCGAGCGTGACGCCATCCAGAAGCTCGACTTCGAGGAGGTGCTCGCCCAGCTCGAAGAGCGAATGAAGCAACAGACCGAGCGGCACGACGGCGGCAACCGCTGGGTCGGCACCGGCGGCACGTCGCCGTTCGGCACGCAGGGCCAGAACCCGAACGGCGTCTCGATCGGCGGGCGCGGGGGGCGCGGCGGCGCGATGGTCAGCGCCGACGCCCGCAAGTACCGCCCCTACCGCAGCGACGTCCTCCTCGATACGCGCATGATCGAGGTCGCGCTCCGCAAGCTCCGCGTGTTCGCGCACGAGGGCTCGCCCGACGAGCTCGACGTCGAGGGCACCATCCGCGAGACGGCCCGGAACGCGGGGGAGCTCGAGGTCGTGGTGCGGCCCCCGCGCCGCTCCAACACGCGTGTCATCCTGATGATGGACGTGGGCGGGTCGATGGATCCGTACGCGTACGTGGTGTCGCAGCTCTTCAGCGCGGCCAAGCGGGCCACCCACTTCAAAGAGCTACGAACGTACTATTTTCACAACTGCGTGTACGGCAAGGTCTACCGCACGGAAGCCTTCCTCGAGCCCGTCAGCGTTCGCGACCTCATCGCCGAGTGCAACTCGACGTACAAGCTGGTGCTGGTGGGCGATGCGCTGATGGCGCCGTACGAGCTTCTCGGGTCGAGCGGCTACGCGGGTGAAGACGGGCGCACCCCGGGCCTCGAGTGGCTGCGCATGCTGCGCGAGCACTTCCACCGGGCCGTTTGGCTGAACCCCGAGGACTGGCGGAGCTACCGCGGCACGACCATCGATCCCATCGCGCAGGTCTTCCCCATGTTCGATCTCACGCTCGACGGGCTGGGCGAAGCGGTGCAGCAGGTGGACCGCCTGCTGGCCGACATCAGCG
>CALKVR010000699.1 GCA_938004815.1 uncultured Polyangiaceae bacterium
AGGCGTTCGGCGAGCACGGCACCCATCAACACACGAAGACCATCTACGAAGAGCTCGTCCGGGTACCGCTGATCGTCTGGGGCTCGAAGGTGCGAGCGCGCACGATCGACGAGCCCGTCACGCTCGTCGATCTAAACCCGACCGTGCTCGACGTCTTCGACCTCGAGATCGACGACGACACCGCGGGCGAGTCGCTCGTCCCACTCCTCGCGGGGCGCGACGTCGAGCTGACGCGGCCCATCGTCGCCGAGGGGCGTCTGCGGCGGGCGCTCTACGCCGGCGACCTGAAGGTGATCGTCGATCTTCGACGCACCACCGTCGAGGCGTTCGACCTCTCCCGAGACCCCGGCGAGCTCGACAACCTCTTCGATCGCGACCCGGCGCGCGTCGCGCCGCTCCTCGCTACCTTGGGCGCGTACTTCGAAGCGCGCGCCTACCGAGCGCCCGGGTACGAGACGCCCTACAAGCCTTGACGGCAACCGCATTGGGTACGATGAATCCGGCATGAATCAGCCGCCGAACATCTATGCGCCGCCGCAGCAGCAGGGCTGGGGCCAAGAGCAGGGCATGGTCCATCAGGGGCACCAGGGCATGGTCCCGGCCTCGCTCATGCACCCGATGTTCACGGTCAAGCGCCCGTTCTGGTCGCTGCTCGGGCGCAAGTTCCACGTGTACGCGCCCGACGGCTCGCTGGTCGCGTTCGTCAAGCACCCCCTGTTCAAGCTCCGGCAGGAGTACACGATCTTTCAGGACGAAGCGCAGACGATGCCGATGATGCACGTGAAGGCGCGGCAGATCATCGGGTTCAACATCTGCTTCGACGTCCTGGACGCGGCGTCGGGCCAGCGCGTCGGCACCATCCGCCGCCGCGGCCTCAAATCGATCTTTCGCGACACGTTCGAGATCCTCGACCCGGCCGACCAAGCAGTGGGTGTCTGCGAAGAAGAGGGCGCGGCGTTCCTGCGGCGGCTCTTTCCCATCTTGCTGGGCAAGTGGAAGATCGAGCTCCAGGGTCAAGTCGTCGGGCAGATCCGGCAGGTGTTCCGGTTCTTCGTCAAAGAGTTCACGCTCGACATGTCGATGAATCAGAACCGGATCGATCCGCGCTTCGCGATGGCGCTCGCGATCTTCGCGCTCCAAGCCGAGTCCGCGCGCGAGTCGAGCGGCTGAGCCCACGTCGCCGTTCGCTCACTCGACAGCGCCGTCGTAGCTGATCGCCATCGACGCGCCGAGCCAAGCGGCCGGGCTCTCGTTCTTGGCGTCGACGGCGAGGCCGGGCTCGACGTCGACCGACAGCCACGCGTCACCGACGACACGAATCCCTACGCCGAGCGACGCGTAGGCGCGAAGCCAAGGGTCGGCGTCACCGCTCGCCCCCTCTGCGAACACCCCCGCCGCGGCCGCGCCGACGCCGACCATCGTCCGAACGTCGGGCAGCCAGAACGTGCGGTGGCCGACACCGACCGAGCCCTCGAGCCACTCGGCGCCCGACGTCGAGCCCAGCGCCGAGAAGCCGAGGTGCTCGCTCAAGACGCGCTGATGGAACGTGAACCGCAAGCGCGAGCCGAGGAGACCGCTGCCGTCGTCCGAGAGCCACGCGCCGGTGAGGGCGCCGCCCATCTCGAGAGAGGGCGTCTTGGCCTGGCGCTCAGCGATCTCGGCTGCGGTCGGAGGCCGCGGCTTGCGGCGCGGCTGCGGCCGCGCTTGGAGGCGAATCGCTTCGATGGCGGCGATGGCGACGAAGCGCGTCGCGGCGTCCCACGGCAGCCCCGCCACGTCGACGCGCCGGACGGTGATGCGCCGCTTGGGCGCGACGGCTTGGATGGCGGCGATGGTCGGGCTGGGCAGATCGATGAAGACGCGCACCACGTTCTCGTCGAGCGGACCGTAGGGCTCGGGCGCGACCTGGAGGTCACCGCCCACCTGCAGCCCGACGAGGCGGCGGACTCGAACCTCGCTGATCGTCTCGGCTGCTCGCTTGGAGAGGGCGATGCGGATGAGCGTGGGCGGCGGCTCGTCCTCGACCGCCGCGGCTGGCTCCGCGTGGGCCGGTGCCCCGACGACGACGAGCGCCGCAGCGGTACCGCACGCGAGAGCGAGGAGGGCGGTGCGCAGCGTGCTCGGATGAGACCGCTCCGCGACCGGGGGCGTCAAGCGCGCTCTGACGCTCGGCGCCCGTCAGGGCTTGGCAAGCTCGGCCTCGATCGCCATGACGATCGGGCTCGTCTCGAAGCTGTCGTTCGGATCGTTTGGATCGTCGCCGGGGTACGTCTGCGTGTCGAAGTGCCTCACGAGCTGCCCGTCCTTCGAAATGACGTACTTGTGGAAGTTCCAATCGGGCTGCAGGGGGTACGCCTCAGGGTTGGGCTGCCCCAGGAGCCACTGCCAAACCGGCTGCGGAGCCTCGACGCCCGCGCCGTCGGGGTCGATGACGTTCGCTTTCACGAACTGCTCGAACGTGACCATGTAGTTGTCGGTGCAGGCGTCGATCTGATCTTGGCTGCCGCCCTGCATGCCGAAATTGTCGCTGTAGAAACCCAGGAGGTGAAAGCCCTGGCCCGCGAAACTCTCCTCCAAGACCTGGAGGCCCGCCATCTGAGGCGTATAGCCTCAGGCGGCGGCCGTGTTCACGATGAGTAAGACGTCACCTCGGTACTCGCACATGCTGACGGGCTCGAGCTTCTCGATGTCGTACGACTCGGCGAAGAGCTCGTAGAGGCTGCCCGGTTCCGCGGGTGGATCGCAGACGAAGCTGCTGCCTCCGACGCCCGTGGACGCCTGACTGGCCTGGGTGCTCGACTGCGCCGACTTCGACGTCGCCTGCGTGCTCGACGCGTTCGTCACCGGCCCGGACGGGCCGGTGCCGCCCTGGCCGGAGCCACCCGCGCCGAGGGTCTCATCGCCCCCACAGGCGGATGAAGTCATCAGGGCCATGGCTGCCCAAACTCGGCCGTGCGAAAGACTCGGCATCCGTCGAACCTCCGGAGCGACGATTCTACACCCGAACGCGGGCAGTGAGGATGGCCATGGGCGAGCCGGTGCGTTTCTACTTCGACTTCATTTCTCCCTACGCGTACCTGGCCTCGACGCAGGTGCACGCGGCGGCGGAGCGTGCCGGGCGCACGGTCGAGCTCGCGCCCGTCCTGTTCGCGGCGCTCCTCGACGCCCACGGGACGCTCGGGCCCGCCGAGGTGCCGGCCAAGCGCGTCTACATCTTCAAAGACGTCCTGCGGTCGGCCCACGTGCTCGGGGTGCCGCTCTCGCCGCCTCCGGCGCACCCGTTCAACCCCCTCTTGGCGCTCCGCGTCGCGTCGCTCGAGCTAGGGGTCGAGGATCGCCGGCGCCTCGTCGACGCGCTCTTTCGCGCGACGTGGGGGGGCGGGCCCGGCGTCACCGAGCCCGACGTGGTCGCGAAGATCGCGACCGACGTCGGGCTCGATGGCCCCGCGCTCGTCGCGGCGGCCGGGGGGGCAGACGCCAAGGCACGCGTGAAGGCGCGCACCGACGAAGCGCTCCGGCTCGGAGCGTTCGGCGTTCCCACCCTGGTCGTCGACGGCGAGCTCTTCTGGGGCCTCGACGCGCTGCCCCACGCCGAGCGCAGGATGCGTGGCGAGGACCCGGTCACACCGGAGCTCTTGTCGCGGTTCCGCGACGTGCCTGCCGGCAGCGTCAGGCCGCGATCCCGCGGCCCCTCAGTCGGATGACGAATCCGTCACGCTCGTGTCTTCGATCGCGGTGCTCTTCTTGTCGCCGCCGTGCTCCTTGTCGTGCTCGATGCCCTTGTTGACCTGCGCGATCGCGTCCTTCGTCAGCTGAAGCGCCTTCACCCGATGCCCGCCCTTGTCGCTCGTGGCTTTCTCGAGCTGCGACTGGGCGGCCTGGAGCGACTGAAGCGCCGCCTGCATGTGCGGCTGACCCGCCACCGGTCCGGCGTTGGCGAGGTTGTCGTCGGTCCCGACGACCAGAGCGAGAGCGCCCGCGAGCGTGAGAGTGGAAGCTTTCCAAAGCCAGTGCGTTTGCATGAACAGTTCTCCCTTGCGTAGGCGGATGACACCGCCGGGAGGGCGAATGGCAAAAGGGGTGCCGAGGGAGCGAGGAGCAGAAGGCGGAGAAAGCCCCGAAAAGAGGGGGGAGCGAGACGAAGAGGGTGCGGAGCGGGGAGCGGGTGCGGAGGGTTTGTCGCAGGGCGCCGCCGCAGGTCGCGCTACGGCTGGACCGTGGAGGGGGCCGTCGCGGCGTGCCGGTTCATGAGGTCGCGAACCGCCCGCGCCGGCATGGCGAAGTTCAAGTTCTGACCCTTTTCGATCGAGGCCGTCGTGATGCCCACGAGGCGGCCCTGCCGATCGAATAAGCCTCCGCCGGACGAGCCGCGAGAGACCGGCACCGAGATCTGAATCACCGTCTGCCCCTCGAGCTCCCGAAGCGCCGCGACCTCGCCGCTCGATACCGTCTGCTCGAGACCGAGAGGCGCCCCGATCGCGACAACGGGCTCCCCGGCCCGAAGCGGATACCCGTCGCCCAGGGTCGCGGCTGCGTAGCGGCCGCTAGGCATGCGCAGCAGGGCGAGGTCGGCTTTCGGATCCGCGGCGAGCAGCTCGCCAGAGACGGTGGTGCCGGACTGCAGCCTGATCCGAAGCGCGGGCTCACCCTCGACGACATGCGCGTTGGTGACGACCAACCGGCCATCGTCGATGATCACACCGCTCCCCTGCTTCTCCTGCCCCAAAATCACCACGACGCTCGGGCCGCATCTCTCGGCGATCGCGGGCACGTCGAGTTGCCCCATCGCCGCCGCAAACGAGAGCGAGTCGTTGGACCGGCTCCTCAGATCGAACGTCAGATGCGGGTCCTTTTTGGGCTTCGCACACGACATCAACAGCACGACGAGGAGGCTCCCCCTGCGTTGACCGAGCACGTCGGCGATGATACCCGGGTCGCGATGAGAACACTCGCGCTGTCGGTGGCCGCGGCCATGGTCCTGAGTGTCGGGGGGTGCGGTCCGTACATCTCCGAGGTCCGGATGGCGTATGCGCCGCCTCGCCCCGAGAACTGCGACATCAAGATCGTCAATGTCCCCGCGGCGTCGTTGGGACCCACCAACCCCGAGTATGAAGTGCTCGGCATGGTGGTCCTCCAAAGCACGCGCCACGAAGATCCTTTCGCGGAGGAGATCCTCGCTGAGCTCAGGCCGCGGTTCTGCAAGCTCGGCGGCGAAGAGGTGTCGCTCGGCATGAATACGAACGTGGACGGTGGCGGGAGCGCGACGAACTACAACGTCCTGAAGCGCAAGGGTGCCGAGGAGCAGCACCCGAAGGCGCGGCTGGAGGC
>CALKVR010000700.1 GCA_938004815.1 uncultured Polyangiaceae bacterium
GTGGCAGCTCTACGAGCACGCGCGACTCGCAGCGCTCTCGGATCTCGAGGTCTCGCGGGCCAAGCTGCGCGAGCAGAACCGCAAGGTCGAGGTGCTCGCTGCCCTCACGCGTCTGCGGCTGCTCGCGTCCCACCCCAAGCTCTACGATCCGCGCTCGGATCTGCCGTCGTCGAAGCTCGCGCGCTTCGTCGCGCTCGCCGGTGAGCTCGTGGCCGAGCGCGAGCGGGCCCTCGTCTTCAGCCAGTTCACGAGCCATCTCGCCTTCGTCCGCGACGCGCTCGATGCGCGGGGCGTGCCCTATGTCTACCTCGACGGTCAGACGCCCGAGAGGCTACGTAAAGAAAAGGTGGCCGCGTTCCAGGAGGGCAGCGCTCCGTTCTTTCTCATCTCGCTCAAGGCCGGTGGGTTTGGCCTCAACCTCACGGCCGCAACCACCGTCGTTCATCTCGACCCGTGGTGGAACCCCGCCGTCGAGCAGCAGGCCACCGACCGGGCCCACCGGCCAGGGCAGACTCGACCGGTGACGGTGTACCGCCTCATCGCGGCCGGTACGATCGAAGAGAAGATGCTCGAGCTGCATGCGCACAAGCGCGCCCTCGTCGCGCAGGTGCTGGGCCACGCCGAGGGCACGGCCACGGCAGACGATCTCATGGGCCTGCTCTCGGCCCCGAGCCGGCGATGACGCCCGCGCGCTCCTTGTATGCTGCGCGTGTGCTCGGTCTTCGCCTCTGCTCTTCTGCGATCGCGCTCGCCCTGTTCGCGTGTGGCGACGCCTCTCCCCGCGCGCCGACGACGCCTCGTGAGCCACGGGCCCTCGTGACGTCGGGCCCGACCGCCGACCGGGCCGCCGAGGCGCCCGCCGCTTCTGCGGATACGCCGGCAGGCCCCGGCGCTCCCGTGACCAGCTACCCCGGCGTCGAGGGTGTCCCCGGCGCGTTGGCACGGTTTGGCTCGCTGAGCTGGCGGGTTCGCGACGTCCTGACGCGCGTCTACGCCTTCGACGACGGCCGGATCTGGGCCGCAGAGCATGGTCGCATTCGCGACATCCGCACTGACGATACCGTCATGACGGTGACCCGGTGCGCGGCGTACGACATCCTGCCGTCGGGCGACCAGCTCGCGTGTCTGCAGCGCGGCCCCACCCAGGTCGAGTTTCGCAAGATCCCGAGCGGCGACGTCGTGTCCAAGTTGGCCCTCGGGGTGAAGCCTCCACCCCAGAAGAGCCGCTCGCCCTTCTCGGACCACCCGGCGTCGATCGACGTGACCGAGGCGGGCGGTCTGCTCGTCGTGGCAGAGGGCTCGCGGCTTCGCGTGTCGGCGCTTCCCTACAAGGTCCAATCGGTCGAGAAGGCGCCCGACCCCCTCGGCTTCGCGCGCGAGCGCGACGAGCCGCTCGAAGACCCGCCCCGCCGCCGGATGCTGAGCCCCAACGGCAAGGTGCGCGCGACGCTCGACCGGGACACCCTGCGCGTGGCGGCCGCAGTCAACGGCAAGATCGAGGGCTTCGACGGCTGGTCGCCGCGTGACTCGCCGATCGGAGGTGCCTGGCTCTCGGATGGCGGCTTCGTGCTCTGGTACGGCCGGTCGTGGGAGCGGCTGAGCCCGCGCGGCGTTCGCGTCGCAGAGGGTGATCACACCGCCGCTCGGCACTACATGCTCGGCGCGTTCGTGCACGAGGGTCGCGATGGCGCGTTCGTTGGCGCCGAGCTGAACGACGACGGGTACCAGTACCGACTGATGACCCCGGATCTCGCGAAGACGCCCTTGTTCACGATCGATCGCTGCCTGGCCCAGGTCCCCGGCACGACCTCGATCGTGTGCAGCGACATTCGCATCCAACCAGGCAAGAGCGCGGCCGAGGGCGACATCGTCCTCATCGACGCGACCAGCGGCGCCGAGCGCGGGCGCCGAGCGCTGAGCAAGGACCACCTGATGAGCGCCCACGTCGCCGCCGACGGGGGCGTCTACGTCGAGCGCATGCGCGGCAAAGACATCCTCGACAAGAGCCTCGGCGTCGCGGTGCCCGATTTCGACAAGGTGATCGAGGCGAGCGGCAAGCGTGGCCGGGTGGTCGGCCTCTTGCCGAAGCACGCCGCCCTGTTTCGGTCGGCAGACGACGGGGCCCTGTGGGTGGTCGAGTCGGGGGCGTTTCGACAGCTGTTCGCTCCTGCCGACCGAGCAGCGTCGACGGTCGCGGTGTCACCCGACGGTCGACGCATCGCGGTCGTGGTGTTCGGCAAGCACGACGAGACCGAGCTGCTCGTCATCGACGCCCGAACCGGGGCCGCACAGGCAAAGTTCGTCGCGCCCTTGGGCGACTACGTCGGGACGGTCGCGTTCGACGCGAGCGGGCAGCGCATCCTGACCGCGGCGCAAGGCATCGTGTGGCTTTGGGATGCGACGAGCCGGGGCGTTCTTTGAGCGGGGCCCCTCGAACGCACGCGCGCTATCGATTCGCGTCGACGATCGAGGCGTCGACCTCGACGACGTAGTACCACCCGAGCGAGTCGAGCCTGTCGAACATCGCGATGACGTCGCGCTCGCCGCGGCGGACCTCTCGAATGCCGGACGAGCCCTGACGGACCGCCGTGACCACCTCGGGGATGTCGAAGTCGAAGAGGGCGAGCGCCTCGTCTTTGCCGTCGCCGGGGAAGCGCTTGCGCGCGTCGTTGGTGTCGAGGATCTTCTTGCCGTCGCCGTTGACGATGCTGGCCCGGAGGGTCGAGTGACCGGGCAAGACGAGGCTCGTCTCGATCATCTTCGTGATCGTGATCTCGACCCCCGCGACGCCGATGAACTCGCCCGCGGGTGACCAGAGACCCTGGGTGCAGGGCAAGACCAGGTCGTCGCCCTTGTCGTCGGTGGTCGAGTCGATGTACGGCGCGCCCCAGCGTTTGCCTCGCTGGTTCGCCGAGATCGTGTAGAAGCCCGCGGTGCGAACGTCGTACCCCGGCGGCAGGGCGGCCATGCCCGGCAGCATGTAGAGCACCCCCTCCGGCAGAACGATGTACGCGTAGTCGATCGTGCCCTTGCGCTGGAGGAGGATCTCGCGCTTCTCGGCGTCGGGGAGCACGCTGCGATCATCGGTGGCCGCGGCCACGAACATGTCGCGCATGTGGTGCCGGAGCGGCGAGATGCGCCGCAGCTTGGGGAGCAGCGCGTCGCGATCGACGCCGGGCGAGACGCCCGCGACCGGGTGCTCGACCGAGACGGGCCAGCGGTACCGCGTCTCGGCGGTGTAGTCGGGCGGGCGCTTCTGCGGGTCGGCGAAGTCGACGTCGAAGAAGACGGGCGCCTGGTCGGCCGGCGGCTCGGGGCCGGTGAGGGCCCAGACCGCGGCGGTGCTGAGCCCCTCGAGCGCCTGCTGCATGCGCTGGAACTGAGCGTCGATGCGGCGGCTCTGCGCGGCCACGTCGACGTAGAGCGCGGTGACGCGTTCGCCGCGCGCGCGGACGGCGAGCTCGTTCTTGGTCTGGCGATAGCGCGTCCAGATGACGGCCACCGCGGCCGCGGCGAGGAGACCGAAGATGACGACGAGGGTCGTTCGCTTGTGGCGCCCGCTCCAGCGCAAGAGCCGCTGCACCGGTGTGTCGGGCTTGGCGAGGACGGCATCGCCGCGCAGGTATCGCCGAACGTCGTCGGCGAGCGCGGCCACGGTCTGGTAGCGCCGCTCGGGCTCGAACGCGGTGGCCTTGGCGACGATGGCGCGGAGCTCGATCGGGATGCGCTCACGGCGAGAAATGTGCTCGAGCGGCGCCTTCACGCCCTGGCTCGCGAGGTCCCAGGCCGCGTCGGTGTTCGGCGCCTCGATCGCGCGACGTAGAGACACGAGCTCGAACAGAATGAGCCCGAGAGCGTACTGATCGGCTCGAGAATCGAGCTCGGCGTTGCGCCCGGCCGCCTGCTCGGGGGCAGAGTAGGGCGCGCTGCCGACGACGTCGCCGACCTGCGTGATGTCGTCGCCGAACGGGACCTTGGTGGTGCCGGGCGCCGTCACGCGCTCGTCCTCTGGACCGACGGGGCGCGCCACGCCCCAGTCCATCACGTACACCTCGTTGAACTTGCCGATCATGAAGTTCGACGGCTTCAGGTCGCGGTGCAGGATGCCGCGGGCATGCGCGAAGGCGATGGCGTCGCAGATC
This sequence comes from uncultured Polyangiaceae bacterium, assembly GCA_938004815.1. Classification (GTDB taxonomy): domain Bacteria; phylum Myxococcota_A; class Polyangia; order Polyangiales; family Polyangiaceae; genus Xiheicaenibacterium. The sequence continues at coordinate 4,143 of CALKVR010000700.1, forward strand.
TTGAGGAAGTGCTCGAGGCGCGTCGACAGCGAGTGCTCGGCGTCGACGGGCCGCCCCTCGAGGTAGAGGGTGATCGTCTCGGTGATGAGGGCGCGGAGCGTCTTGCCCTCGACCAGCTTCATCGCGTAGCCGATCGAGCGACCGCCGGGCGAGACCTCGAGCACGTGTACCGGCACGATCCCCGGGTGATCGAGCTGCGCGGTGATGCGCGCCTCGCGGATGAACCGCTCGCGGAGCGCGGGGTTGTGCTGTGAGGTGAGCTGCTTGAACGCGACCTGGCGCCCGAGCTCGAGCTGCTCGGCGCGGTAGACCGTCCCCATGCCGCCCTTGCCGACCACCTCGAAGAGCTCTAGGTGCGTCAGGCCCGTCGGGGGCAGCGAGGGCGGCGCCGCGCTCGGCCCCGACGCCGAGATCGCAGGGGGCGGGACCGGCTCGCTCGGGTCGACGGTCGTCTTGGCTTCAGCGCCGAGACGCGCGACATCGAAGTCGAGGTCGGCGGTCATGAAGCCGGGCTCTCGCCCGAGATCGGGGCGCTTCACAGGGATTGAGAAGCATACACGTGCCGAGGCCTACCGATCAGCTACGCTTCGCGCATGACTTCTTCTTATGAGCTTCAACGTGGGGACATTTCGATCGGGCGGCGGCGCTCATCCGGGCGAGCCAAGCTGACGAGGCGCCTCCTGGCGCTTTGTACGGCGGCCGCGGCGGCCTTTCCGGCGAGCGCGCTCGCCGATGAAGTTAACCGCTTCGCTGGGGGCGGCGGTGCGTATGTGTCGTTCACTTGGGGTGACGAGCTGGGCGTTGGCTGGGGGCTCGAGGGCAGCCTCTTCGGCAACATCGCGCCGAGCCACACGTGCACCAGCGCCACGCGCGCCGGGATGGGGGCGCTCCTGCAGCTCGGGTTCATCAACGTCAGCAAGCTTCGGTGGGTCGCTGCGGCGCAGGGCGGCGGACAGGTGGATGGCGACGAGTCGATCGGCTTCCTCGGCGAAGCCGGCGTCGCGGGTCACGTCCGGCTCGAAGACGGCGACCCGGGCGTCGGCGTCCACACGGGCCTGCTGATGCAGACGCCCTATTATCTCACCGCGTTCGTCCGCGCCGAGTGGCTGCTCGACGACTACTCGGTCGGCCACAGCGTGCGCTACCCGGGCACGTTCGGAGCCGTGAACACGTGCGTGGACGGGCGCCCGCTACGCGACGCGAGCGGTCGAGCGGTGGGTCTCGGAGCCTTCGGCACCCCCGGCGCAGACGAAGCGGCAGACGCGTGGGGCCGCTCTGCACAAGCAGAGGCCGCGTCCGTGCCCGCCTTCCTCCAGCTCGCCGCCGAGCTCCTCGCGCACGACGCGCCAGCCGATCTGGTCGAGCGCGCCCTCGACGCGGCCGAGGACGAGATTCGCCACGCGCGCATCTGCGCGGCGATGGCCTCGCGCTTCTCTGGCCATCGTGAGCGCCCGACGATCCCCACCGCGCCGCTGCGGGCGCCGCTGCCCGGCCAGGCCGGGCTCGCGCGCCTCGCCGTCGAGAGCTGGATCGACGGCTGCCTCGGCGAGGGCGCGGCCGCGGCCCGCGCGCGCTTCGCGGCGAAGCATACGAGCGACGCGCGCGTGCGCTCCGCGTCAGCCACGATCGCGCGCGACGAGGCACGCCACGCCGAGCTCGGATGGGATGTGCTCGGGTTTGCTCTCCGGGCGGGCGGGCCCGAGGTGGGCGACCAGGTCCGCGCATGTCGGGACACGTTCGCGGTCGACCCGGCCGCACCGGAGCGCGACCAGCTGCGCTGGGGCGTCCTCGGCAGCGCGACGTCGATAGACGTCGACACACGGGCCGCGCGCGCGGCTCGCCGCCGGCTCGATGGCCTTCTCCCGCGCGCCGCTCCGTGAGGTAGCATCGTCCGATGCGCCTTTGCCAGCCGACTCGATGCGCCGCGATCGTGCTCGCTCTCGCGACGCCAGCGTGTGGTGATTCATCGGACGACGCGACGGGCGGGGGCGCCGGCGCGGGCACGAGCACCAGCGGCCCGACGACGACGGGGCCAGGCTCGACCGCGCAGAGCAGCGGGTCGCAATCGACGGCGAGCGCGAGCTCGACGAGCAGCGGCGGGAGCCCGATGGGCAGCGAGGGGTGCGGCATCGCCCTCGCCGAGCCAACCGAGGCGTGGAACGCCAAGACGATCGACGTCGGCGGGACCGCGCGCGAGTACTTCGTGTGGCTGCCGGCCGGCTACGATCCCGAGCGCCCCTACACGGTCGTGTACCAGTTTCACGGGTGCAGCTCGAACCCCCAGAAAGAGAACAACAACGTCCCGATCCAGAACGAGTCCGGTCCCGACGCGATCATCGTGCGGGGGCGTGCGGTGGGGAACTGCTGGGACGGCGGGACCGACGTCGCCTTTTTCGATGCCCTCGTGGGCGCCACCGAGAGCAGCTTCTGCGCCGACCCCGAGCGACGAATGGCCGCCGGCTACTCGAGCGGTGCGTTCATGACGCATCAGCTCGCGTGCCAGCGGGGCGCCGAGCTGCGGGGCGTCGCCAGCATCGCCGGCGGTCAGACGGGCAACGACTGCACCGGCGACGTCGCCGCGTTGCTCATCCACGATCTCAATGACAATACCGTCAATATCTCCACGAGCATCGGCGCCCGTGACCAGCACCTCCAGAACAACGGCTGCGGCGACACGACGACGCCGTTCGACCCCGCGCCGTGCGTCGAGTACCAGGGCTGCGACGCGGGCCTTCCCGTGGTCTGGTGCCAGACATCGGGCAACGACCACTCGCGGCAAGACGACCTCGCCGCACCCGCGTTCTGGAACTTCTTCTCCGGTTTGTGAGCTCTTGGCTCGCGGCGGTCGCTAGAACAGCCCGAGCTGCGCGCCGGCCACCGCGTCGAAGCTCGAGCCCATCACCGTGAGCACGACGTCGCACGCGGGGGCGAGCTGCTTGTCGATGTAGTGGTCGTAGTCGATGCGAGCGTCGGCCGCGGCCGCGACCGGGAGCGGGCCCTTGGTCGTGACCAGGTAAGCGATGTCGTCGCGGCCGATGCCTTCGTCGTCGGCCTCCACGTCGCTCACCAGGCGCGCGGCCCGCACGTGCGGCGGCGCGGCCGCGTAGGCGTCGAGATCGCGCCGCAGCTTCTTGCGGTACACGAGCTCGGCGTCGTACGCGCCCGCGAGCAGCTTGGCGCGGACATCGAGGAGCCAGGCGTGCCACGGCTCGTCGGCGAAGACCCGCTGCAAGAGCTCACGCTGGACGCGCCGAGCGAACGGCGTCCAATCGGTGCGCACCGCCTCCAGGCCCTTGATGACGAGCTGCGGCGAACCGTCGGGGGGCTTCTGCGCAACCCCGGCGTAGCGCTTCTTCGAGCCGCCCTCGCCGCTCCGCAGTTTGGGCATCAAGAACCGAGAGAAAAGGAGGTCGAACCGCAGCTCGAGCGCGCTCTCGAGGCCGTGCTCCTCGAGGATCCTGCGCGAGAGCGACTCGTTCAGCTCCGCGGCGAGCGTTCGCCCCAGGTCGAAGAGCGCGCGGCCTTCGGCGGCGCGGCGCACGTCGACAAAGAGGGAGTCGGTGTCACCGTAGAGCACGGCGTAGCCCCGCTCTTCGAAGAACGCGCGCGCGCCCCGGATGATCTGGTGCCCGCGCTTGGTGATCGAGCTCGCCAGGCGGGGATCGAAGAACCGGCACCCCGGGGTGCCGAGCACCCCGTAGAACGAGGCCATCTGCACCTTGATCGCGCGCGAGAGCGCCTCGTCGTCCGTCGCCTGCGCCTGCTTTCGGGCCTCGGCCAGGCGCGCGATCAGATCGGGGAGGATCGACGGCGACTTGGTGAACCGCGCGCCGTCGAAGCCCGCGATCTGACCCTCGGTGAGCGCGTCGGTGCCGAGCGCGAGATAGAGGCCGAGCGGATCGATCCGGAACGTGCGGATGATCGACGGGTACAGGCTGCGAAAGTCGAAGGCGAGCACGTCTCGGTGCAGACCCGCGACGCCCGCGAAGACTTCGCCTCCCGGGCTCGGCTCGGCGGTCGCCCCCTGCTCGACGTCGAACGCGACGAGGCCGCTGCGATGGAGGCGCGGCAGATAGAGGTGATCGAACGCGGCGACCGATCCCCCCTGTCGATCGAGCGGCAGCCCCACGAGATCGGCCCGCGCGCAAGCGAACCCCAGGAGGCTCGCCTCGTCGAAGATGTCGGCGACGAGCCTCGCGTCCTCCAAATTGTAGGCAGCGAGCGCGACCGGGTCTTCGCGCGCCATGCGGCGGATCTCTTCGACCTTAGCGCGCTTCGTGTCGTGGGCGTCGATGCGTTTCCCCCGGCCGAGCAGCGTCTGCGCCACGTGCTCTAGGGTGTACCGCTCCAGCGAGAACGTGGCGTTCATCAGCGTGGCGATCCCATCCAGAACCACGCGCCCGGGGACCCGCGCGATCGACACCTGCCCGCGATCGCCGGGTAGCACCCGTGCACGCTCACCGTTGCGCCCCAGCAAGAAGGCGAGGCCGCTCGCCTCGCAGCGCTTCTCGAGCACCGTGAGGTCGAACTCGATCACGTTCCACCCCGTGAGCACGTCGGGGTCGAGGTCGCGCACGAGGGTCAGGAAGGCGTCGAGGAGGGCGCGCTCGTCTCGAACGAACGAGAGCGCAGGCAGCGACTGGTCGGGCTCGCCGGCTCCGATGACGATCACGCGCTCGGTCCGCGGGGCCGCGCGGGCCGCGCTCTGGAACACGATGGCGATCGAGAGGAGCGCGCCTTGCGGGCCGTCCGTCTCGATGTCGAACGAGAGGCTCGAGAGGCCGACGGGCGGTGGCCGTTCGAGCGCGCGCACCCTGCCCCCCTGAACCACGGTCACGCCACGCTCGCCGGGCCGCGGCCGCTTCACGACGCGACCCGTGATCTCGAAAGCACCGGTCACGAAGCGCTCCATGACGTACCGATCGCTCGGCTTGACGTCGGACTCGAAGACCGCGAGGCCGCTCGACCGGAGCAGGTCGCGGGCAGCGGTAAGGGCGCGCTGACTCTTGAAATAGACGGCGTCTACGGGATCGCCGCAGGGGGACACGAGCTCGACGGGCTGCCGGCGACCCGTCTGGGTGAGGGCGTGCGCGGTCGTCCTCGCAACGAACATCACCGGCTCGGCGTCCAGGTCGACCTTCACCGGTCCGGTGCTGGAGACCCCCCAGAGCGTGATCTCCACACCGCGCGGCCCGTCGCGCCACTGCCGCGACAAGAGCCGGCACGAGAACGTCTCGGCCGCCATCGACTCACGGGCCGGGCGGTGGGAAGCGCTGCTTGAACGTGAAGGCGCGCTCGCTGGGGCCGACAGCCGCGATGAGGGTCATGCGCTCCTTCGCGTCGGTGACGGTCGGGAGCTGCCCCGCCGGGACCCACCACATCGCGAGAGCGTGGCCGCCGATCATCGATGGCTCGCTCGCGAACCACTTTCGTCGAGCGGCGTAGACCTCGGCGTGAGCGGTCCGGTACGTGTAGCGATGCAAATCGTCGATCGACGCCCACACCGACATGTTGAAGAGCACGCGCGGGTCGCTGAACTCGCGCTGGGCCGGGTCGCGCGAGTCGGTGAGATAGCGCCAGACGAAACCCGGGCTCCTTTCGGCGAGCTGGTTCATCTCGTCGAGCCGGGCGATGTACTCGGCGAGGAGCGGCGAGTCGTGGTCCGCGAGAGCGTACGCCACGTTGGCCTGCGCGAGGTGGTAGCCCGGAGTCGTCATCGGCGCGTCGCCATGGAACGACGGATGCGGGGCCGCGTGAAGCGGGAGCAGAGGCTCTCGAGGCGCCCGCCGGCTCTGTGCGCTACGTTGCGGACATGCGGCGCGCGTTGGCTCTCGTGGCATGTGTCTCGGCGGCCGGCTGTTCGACGCCGGATCTGGTAGCGCTCGAGTGCGGGGACGGTCGCGTCGACGCGCCCGAGGTGTGCGACGAGAGCGACCTGAACGGCACGCCGGGGCATTGCAACGCCGACTGCTCCTATCAACCGGCGACCGTCGCCGTCGAAGGCGATGTCCTCGCGTTCTTGACCGAGGTCGACGGCCCGCGCATCGCCGGGGCGACGGTCTCGATCCTCGAGCAGCCGGGTCGCTCGGTGGTTACCGGTGCCGACGCGCACTTTCGCTTCGATGGCTTGCTCGAGGGGACCGACGTCACGCTCGTGGTCGAGCACCCCGACTACAAGCCGACCCAGACCGCGACCGTCACGCTGGGGCCGCAAGGCGTTCGCGCGTTCTCGGTCCAGGTCGTCCCGAACGCCGTCTTCACCGCGCTCTCGGCGCTCGTTCCGCTGCCGGTCGAAGAGCAGTCGCACTGCGTGATCGCGACAACGGCGGCGCGCATGGGCGGCTCGCTCTACGTG
>CALKVR010000701.1 GCA_938004815.1 uncultured Polyangiaceae bacterium
ACCCCCGAGAGTGGACTCTTGATGACGTAGCTCGCGCCGCTTCCGCTCGATGCGCCGGACACGCCGAGCTCGGCCGCCAGCACCGAGGCATCTGCCTTGGCGTCGTCGAGCGCGAGCTCGGCGTCCACGCGATCTTTCTTTGGAACGATGCCGTCCTTCTCGAGGCCGGTGACGCGCTCCAGCCGGTCCTGCGCAGCCTTCACACGCCGGTGGGCTGCCGCGAGCTTCGACCGATCGCCGCCGACTTCGGCGCTATCGAGCGTGGCGAGGACGTCGCCGACCTTGACCTTGGTCCCGAGATCGACGGCCACCGACCGCAGGACGCCGCCCGAGCTTGCTGTTACCTCCGCCGTTCGCGTCGCGTCGTAGACGATGCGTGCCGGGAACCGAGCGGCAGTCTTCGGTGGCGCCTTGACCGCCTTCACGGTCTCGAAGCCAGCGCCCTCAACGATGGCCGCTGACTTCAGTTGGACCTTCGTGCCGTCCTTCGGAGCTTTACCCGCGGTGCCGCCCTCGGCCTTCTTCTTCGGCGCGCCCTCCACCGGCCGCCCCTTCGCCCCGGGGTTGCACGACGGGCAAAAGGATTCCGGCATGCCGTGCTCGCCGCACCAGTCGCCGCTCGACTGGTACACCGATGCGAGCTCGGGATGGCACTTCGGGCATAGCTCTTCCGCGACGCCATGCTCGCAAAGGCCTTCACCAGCGCTGGCGCTCGCGGACGCTTCTCCAGCGCTCTTCGTACCGCAGGCACACGTCAGCGCGGCGCCGAGGACCAGCAGAGCCGCGTGCCGCCGTAGCATCATCACGATCCCTTCGGCGGACGAACGATCTTGAGGTCCGGGTTGCACTTCGTGCACTGCGACTCCGGCAAGTCGTGCTCGTCACACCAGTCCTTCGTCGCCTTGAACGCAGGGATCAGCTTGGCGTTGCACCGGGTGCACTTCGATTCGGCCACCCCGTGTTCCTCGCACCAGTCTTCGTGCGAGCCGGGTTTGACGTTCGCGGCCGCGTGTTCGGCGGAGGACTTGGCCGATGGCTCAGCGCTCGCCTTGGTGGCGTCGGCCGCGTTCGAACAGGCCGAAGCAGCGAACGAGAACAGAATTCCGAGAACCAGGGTGCGCATCACGGGGACCTCCGCCCGTGAAGACGCTCGCCCCCCCCTCCGACATTACGCGCACCCGGTGGCGCACTTGCAACTCAGGCATTCTTTCGAGGATTTGCACCCGCAGCAGGCCGCGATCTTCTGCCGCAGGGCCCTTCGAGCCCGATGAAGCCGAACGGTGGCGTTGTTCAGCGTCAGCCGCAGATCACCCGCGACAGCATCGAGCGACTCCTCCCGGACGTCGACCCGGGTAAGAATCTCCTCGTAGATGGCGGGCAACTCCGGGAGGAGGGCGACGCTGCAAGCGCAGGTGCCCACCTCGTGAGGAGGTAGCGACGAAACCGGCGCGTCATCGCCAACGTCCGCGAGGACCCGAGCCTGCCGGCCGATGTGACGGAAATGATCGGCCAAGGTGGTCCTCAGCACCGCATAAAACCAGGAAACCGCAGCGTCCTCTCGTTCGATCGATCCCGCGTTGCGCGCCGCGGCCAGAAACGCCTGCTGGAGCACGTCGTCGGCGTCGGCCGAAGTAGGTAGCCGCCGACGCAGAAAGGCGACGAACTCGTCGCGGCGTTCCAGGAGCTCCGGAGGCAACATGTCGGTCGGCACTTTAGCGCAAGGCTACGTTGCCCGGGACGCCCGCATCATCCACGTCGTTCCGCCGAGCGTCAGACCGGCTGCGATCCCGAGAAATTCAGCGAATCCGAGGGTGCTGCATCCAAGCCCCGCGGCGAACAGCATCATGACCGCGGCGGCGAGCCCGTGAGCGTAAGGACGAGGATCCTGCGCGGCCACGAAGGCCGCGGCGGCCCCGCTCGAGACACCGATCAGAACGCACGCGCCAAGGCAGGTGTTCTCACATGAGCCCCCGAGGCAACAAACACCGGATCGCCGGACCGACCGCGCCCGCCAACCCCAGGAGCAAGCCCATCCGCGCTCCTCGGCCCATCGACTGCCCCTTGAACTGGGCGTAGCCGAACGCAAACGCGAGGCCTGCACCGAGGACCAACGCCAGAGGAACGGGCACGCCAAGCAGCATCACCGCTGCTAGCGGCAAGGCGAGAGTCAGCAGACCACGCGACGCCCCCAAACGAACGCGCCCGCGCTCATACGCTCTTCTGGCCACGGCTTGGAGATCAGGAAGCGTCGTGTTCATACCGGGCTACCCACTTCGACTTGAACCGCGCGAGAGCACGCTCCAACTTTTTCCGGAACGTTGGGGTTGGAGGACGCTCCTCCGCGAGCATCGTCAGGATCACTTCCTGGTCCGTGAGGGACAAGTCACCGAGGCAGGCGTGAACGGCGTCGACGATCTCGCGTCGAAGCGTCTCGCCCTCGGGATCGTGCCCAGATTCCTTGAGAACCCTCGTCGGATCGCCCCCCGACCGCATGATCTGTCGTGCTCGGTCCCGCCGGAACGACCGGACCTCCCACGACGCGAGCGCGAGCACCCATGCCGCAGCGTCCCGCTCCGGGTCGAAGGTGCTCGCGCTCTCGAATACCTTGATGATGCACGCCTGGACGATCTCGTCCCGGGTGGCGGAGTCGCGCACGAGCCTCGAGACGTAACGATCGAGGAGTGGCTTCACCGAGCGAAAGACGACCGCGAACGCATCCCGATCCCCGTCTGCGAGCGCTGACATCGCCCGCGCGAGCCGCCTTCTTTCGGCATCGTCCACCCGTCAGCTTAGCTCAACAGCAGGGACAGTCGGCGCAGGGGCAGTCGTCACACGGGCATCTCTCACCGCACGGGCAGTCCGAGGCGAAGGCCATGGACGGGACTGCAAGAGCGAGGAGCAGGGCAAAGGAACGAACGATCTTCATGGTGAACCCTTCCGAGCGGCGATGCGCTCGGGAGGAATGGCCGCCAGCCCGTCCTGGCGTGACACCCCAAACGACGTCCGTCTCAGAAAGGCGAGACCGGGCCTAAGCGGAGGCCTTCTTAGGACGGCCGGGCGATCGTCTGCTTCGACTCCGCGGCGGATCGAGAAGGGATCGGGTCGGCACGTGTAGCTTTGTCGCGAGCTTCACGAGCGTGTCGATGTGCATGTTCCGCCCAGCTTCGAGGCGCTGGAGGTGCTTCACCGAGCAGTCGAGCTCGGTCGCCATCTCCTGCTGGGTCAGCCCGCGCGCCTCACGGATCTCCCGGATCCGCCTCCCAATGTCCTCGACGACGCGCGCGGGCGTCTCCTTCCGGGCAGGCTTCTCCACAACCGCGACGGTCGACCTGGTTGACCTTCCGAAAAAACCACATCAACATGTGGTGTTTTTGGAGGGACGATGACGATGCGGATTCGTGGGGTTGCGCGCGCTTCGCTTCTCAGCTTCCTGATCGGTTTGATCGCCTGCGCCGGTGGACGGCGCGCACCTCGCGAGACATCGACGTCGGACGCGCGGCCCGAGCCGCCGGAGAGCTCGGCGTCCAACGACCTCGACAAGCCGAAGGAAGAGTCGAAGACCGATCCCGAGCGGCGCCGGCTCGAGCTGGAGAAGCGGCTCAAGGCGGCGATAGAGCTCGACGGCCACGCCCAGGGGTGGGAGATGACCGAGGCCGTCGCAGGATGCAGAGGCGGTGGACCGAAGTGCACGACGATCGTCAACAAGGTCCAGGGGATCTCCGAGGCGTGCTTCCTCGGCGGCCAGGTCCTGTTCTTCCTGCGCGACGGCGATCTCGACGAAGCCGAGTCAAGGCTCGAACGGGTCGAAGCGTCAGCGGAGAAGATGGGGCCCATCCGCAAGCGGGCAGCGGCGCAGCAGAAGGCGGTAACGGATGCCGCCTACGAGTGCGAGAAGGACCGGGCGCCGTGCAAGTCCCGCTGCGACAAAGACAACGATCTCCCAAGCTGCATCGCCTACGGGGTCGCCCTCTATGTCGAGGACAAGAAGTTCGCCGATGCGCGGCCGTACTTGAAGAAGGGTTGCGACGGGAACTACGAGGTGAGCTGCAATCTGCTCAAGGACGTGGACAAGGTCGAGGCCGAGGACAGGAAGAGCGCCACCGCCAAGATCGATGCAGCCTGGGCGAGTTTGAAGTCGATCGGGGATGATCTCGCGACCAAGAAATTCCTCCACGCGTTCGCCGCGACGAACCTCAAGGGACCGCGGAACGCACGGGCCACGCAGAACATGGGCGCGCACATCGCATCGATCACCAAGGACGACTTCTGCCCGGCGATGAAGGAGTTCTTGAAGGTCTCGAGCCGGGCCGAGCTGGCGAAGCGGGCGAAAGCGCACTGCGACGATGATCCGCCGACGGCAACGGGCCTCGGCGGCAACGAAGAAAGCCTCACCGCCGAGTGCAAGGCCGTTTTCGCGACGACGTGTCCTTGAGCGACGCGCATCGAAGCTGGCACTTTGCCAGGAAACTTAACGATCGCGACCGACCGAGCGAGAGAAGCTTTCGAGCTTTGGGCCGCCGAGGCCGAGGAGAGTTCCGAGATGACGCAGGGATGGGGGCCGCCGCCGCCCGGCTACTACGCCGCTCCACCGCTACGTCCGAAGAAGCCGTTCTTTACCGCCGGTGGTTGTGGCTGCCTCGCGATCGTCGTGTTCATCGCCGGCGCGTTCTTCCTTCGGTCACGAAAGAAGGCAGAGGCTCCGCCGACTCCGAGCGAGCCGGCGTCGGCCCCCTACAC
>CALKVR010000702.1 GCA_938004815.1 uncultured Polyangiaceae bacterium
GCGCAGTGAGGGGAATGAACGACATCTTGCCGGACGAGGTCCGCAAGTGGCACCGGGTGGAGGGTGCGTTCAGGTCCGTCGCCGAGCTGTACGGCTACGAAGAGGTGCGGACGCCCCTGATCGAGGACACCGCACTGTTCGTTCGGCAAATCGGCGAGGCCACGGACGTCGTGGAGAAGGAGATGTACTCCTTCGAGCGTCACGGCGACCGCCTGACGGTCCGTCCCGAGGGCACGGCCGGCGCCGCCCGCGCTTACGTCGAGCACGGCACCTTCTCCCGCGAGGGGGTCACGCGCTGGTACTACCTCGGCCCGATGTTCCGAGGGGAGCGCCCCGCCAAGGGCCGATACCGCCAGTTTTTCCAGTGCGGGTGCGAGCTCTATGGCGACGCGGGCCCGGTGAGCGACGCCGAAATGATCGATCTCCAGGTGCGCGTCCTCGCCGCCCTCGGCATCCAGGGCGTCGAGGTCTTCGTGAACTCGATCGGCTCCGGCGACACGCGAGCCCGGTACCGGGAGGCGCTCCTCGCCCACTTCACGCCCCGCCGGGCGCAGCTGTCCGAGGACTCGCAACGGCGCCTGGAGAAGAACCCGCTCCGCATCCTCGACTCCAAAGATCCCAAGGATCACGCGGCCGGAGAGGGCGCCCCGACGATCCTCGACGTCCTCTCCGACGACGACCGCGCCCACTTCGACGGGGTAAAGCGCGCGCTCGACGCTCTCGGGATCGCGTACGTCGTCGACACCAAGCTCGTGCGCGGCCTCGACTACTACACGCGCACGCTCTTCGAAATCAAAGCGACGCAGGCCGATCTGGGTGCGCAGAGCACCCTCTCGGGCGGCGGTCGGTACGACGACATGGTCGAGGGCCTCGGCGGCCCGAAGGTCCCCGCGATCGGGTTCGCCATGGGCATCGAGCGCCTGCTCGTCGCGATGGGCGACGTGGCCGCGCCCGAGCGGCCGCGCCCCATCTTCGTTGCGGTCCTCGCCGACGCCGGGCTCGCCCCCGCGCTGCGGCTCGCCAGCGAGCTCCGGGCGCGCGGCGCCCTCGTCGAGCTCGACACGCGCGACGCCCGGCTGAAAGCCAAGCTGCGGCGCGCCGACGCCTCGGGCGCCCGCCTCTGCGTCCTCGCCGGCGAGAGCGAGATCGCCCGCGGTGTGTTCGCGGTCAAAGACCTCGCCGCTCACCAACAGGACGAGATCCCGATCGAGAGCGCGAGCGGTGTCCTCTTCGATCGGTCCGTGAGCCCGCGGGAGGGTGCCGCTTGATGCCCTCGTGCCGATCGCGGCTGCACGCGCTCCTCGTCGGCGCGCTCTTGTCGCTGGCGCTCGTGTTGGTGGCCCCGATCGCCCGCGCGCAGTTTCCGCTCGGCCCATCGCCCCAGCAACCGGCGAAGCCGCCCCCGGGCACCCCCGAGACGCACGCCGCGACGGGCGGTGAGCAGTCCAACATGCCCAAGGTGGAGGCGCAGCTGCCCGAGGATCCGCTCGCGATCCCCGAGAACGCGAAGAAGCGGCTCGGCACCAACCGCGTCCCGGACGACGACGAGCAGGGCACCACCGGCAAGCGCGACATCGACTTCTACGGTGTCTACTACCAGGAGACCGACGGCGACTACACGTTCCGGACGGCCTTTCCGTTCTGGGCCGAGCGCACCCAACCAGGCGACAGGTCGTCGCTGTTCGGCCTCTACTACCAGCGGCGCAGCGTCGACTTCGACGCCGACGTCGCCTTCCCGTTCGTCTGGCACCTGCGCGATCAGGACACGTACACCACCGTCGTCGGCCCCTTCGCCCACCAAGAGTCGGCGGGCGGCAAAGACGGCGTGCCGACCCACGCGAACTGGCTCTTTCCCCTGTTCTTCCAGGGCGCCACCAAAGACGGGGGCGGCTACTTCCACATCCCGCCGCTCCTCACGTTCACCGAGCACTCCGACCGCGACGGGTTCAACCTTGTCGGCCCGCTCTACTGCAAGTGGAAGGGCGGGCCCGCCTGCGACCCCCGCACCACCGACGAGATCGACCTCGGCATGGTGCCGTTCTACTTCTACGGGCGCGACGCCGACAGCGAGTACGAGGTCATCCCGCCGCTGCTCCACTACTACGAGTACGACGACTCGACCGACCACGAGATCAACCTGTGGGGGCCGTTTCTCTGGGAGCGTGACCGCGAGGGCGAGGTGTTCAACATCATGCCCTTCTTCTGGCGGAACTGGGGTCCGAACGAGGACCACATCACGCTGATGCCGTTCTTCCACTACGGCTACAAGGGCACCTCCCACCTGCTCGTGACGCCGCTCTTCCTCCACGGCGAGGGCGAAGAGGGCGAGGACACGTTCGTCACGTGGGGCTATGCGCGCTACCGCGGCCGCACCGAGCTCGACATGGTGACACCGCTCTTCTGGTGGTACCGCGACCCCGACATCGGGCTCGATACGAAGCTCTTGTTCCCGTTCTACTACCAGTCGCTCTCACCGCGGGTGGACGACTTCGTCGCGTTCCCCTTCTACGCGCACTTCAAGCGGCCCGGCATTCGCGAGACGACGTGGGTCACGCCGCTCTTCTCGCACTCGCACGGGCTCACCGGCTGGGACACGAACATCTATCCCATCTTCTTCATGGGCCGCGAGTACGAGTCGACCCACCTCGTCGTGCCGCCGATCCTGTGGGACTTCGCGTCGCCCAAGTCGCGAACCACCCTCGTCTTGCCCGTGTTCTTTCGCATCGCGGATCAAGACAGCGTCGACCAGGTCGTCCTCAACACGTACTACGGTGAGGAGAAGGTGCCCGGCGGAACGGAGTGGCAGTTCCACTTCTTCCCGGCCCTGCAGTTCGGCTCGTCGCCCCAGGGCCACTGGTGGAACCTCTTCTACGGCCTCGCCGGCTACACGCGCGAGGGCACGATGTCCAAGGTCCGCGCGCTCTGGATCCCGATCAAGATGAGCGAGTAGTACTGGTCGCCGCCCTCGCGGCGACCTCGTCGATAACGGCTAGCGCGCGACGAATCGGGAACGGCTTCTCGAGGAGCGGGGCCCCCACCTCGTCGAGGAACCGCTCGAGCTCGGGCCCGAAGCTGACGCCGGTCATGAAGATGAAGCGCCGGCTCATCGTCGGATCGGCCGCGGCGACGCGACGGAACAGCTCTTCGCCGCCCATCGTCGGCATCTTCAGGTCGCACAGCACGACGTCGAACCGCTTGGACGCGAGGAGAGCCAGCGCTTGCTCGCCCCCCGTTACCACGGTCACCTCGTGCCGCTCGGCCAGCTGATCGGCGAGCGCCTTGCCGAGGAGCACCTCGTCTTCGACGACGAGCACGCGAGCGCGCGTCCCGACCACCTGCCGCGGCCGCGGGGTGACGCTCTCGGCGCCTCCGGGGACGTGCGCCGGGAGCGTGATGACGAAGCGCGACCCGCGCGGCGGCTCGCCGAGCGTCCCCGGGCTCTCGGCGACGATGCTGCCGCCGGCGGCGTCCAAGATCTGCTTGGAGATCGCGAGACCGAGGCCCGTCCCGAGCTCGGGGTGCTTGGTCGTGAAGAACGGCGTGAAGACGCGGTCGAGCACCTCGCGCCGCATCCCGACCCCGGTGTCCTCGACCGTCACCGTCACCTGGGCCTCGGTCGCAGAGGCGGTGATGCGGACGCGATCCTCGGGCAGCGCGCCGCGCGCCGCCCGCGCCTCGCCGACCGCCTGGGCGGCGTTCACGAGCAGGTTGACCATGACCTGTCCGAGCCGGCCGTCGTCCATCGCCACCAGCGGGAGATCCTGCGCGATGCTCACGTCGAGCTCCGCCTTCTCCACGATCTGCGCGCGGGTGATGGTCAGCGCGCTCTCGATCGTTCGCGCCACGTCGACGAGCGTGCGGCGGCCGCCCTGCGCGACGGGAGGGCTCGCAAAGAGCCGCATGTCCCGGGCGATGTCGACGATGCGACGCCCCGTCTCGCGAAGATCCGAGACGAGCTGCTTGACCTGCGCCTCGACGTCGGCCGGCATCTGGACGGTCGGCCCGGCGAGCGTGCGCGACAGCACGTCGAGGCCCAGCAACATGAACGCGGCGGGGTTGTTGATCTCGTGGGCGACGCCGGCCGAGAGCATGCCGACCGTCGCCAAGCGATCGGCCTGAACCAACCGCGACCGAGCGGCCTGCTCACCGGTGACGTCGAGGAGGATGCCCTCGATGCCGACCACGCGAGAGCCCTCACCGAGGATCGGGTAGACGGTGCCGCGCGCGATGATGGGCTCACCGAGCTCCCGGCGGAGGCGCGCCTCGTACGGCGGCATCACCTGCCCCAGCTTCGCCACGATGACCGCCTCCTCGAACGCGAGCACGCCTTCCGGGTCGACGTGGGCTTGCAGCAAGAAGCCAGGCGTATCGAGCGCGCGCGCGGCGGACACGCCGAAGAGGTGCTCGGCGTGCCGGTTGAGGTAGAGAAGCTCGTTGGAGAGCGGGTCGAGGCGAAAGATGAGGAGCGGCGCGTTGTCGAGGAGGAGCCGGTGTTGCTCGCTCAGCTCGCGGAGCTGGGTGAGCCGGTCCGACGCACGCTGCTCGGCCTCGACCACCTCGGAGAGGTCGCGCAGGAGCGCGTGCGCGAACACGAGCGGGTCGCCCTGCATCGGGCTCACGGTGGCGGCCACCGTCACCCGGTGCCCCTCCCGCGCGTAGAGCGTGAGGCGCTGTCCGACCGACGGCCCGATCGGCAAAGCGCCGAAGAGCTCCTGGACGCTGGTGCCGAGCAGCTCCGAGCGAGGCGCGCCGATCAGCCGCTCGGCCGCGTGGTTCAGATCGACGAGCCGCCCCTCCGAATCCCACGCCACCATGGCATCGCCCGAGGCTTCGATGATGCGGCCGGCGCGCGCCTCGCGCTGGTCCTCGAGCCCCCGTGCGACGCTCGCGCCGAGGTGTCGCACCACGGCCTCGAGGAACGCGACCGCGCTCGCGCTCGGCCCATCGGGCTCGCGGAACGCCGCGAGCATGCCTGCGATCACCGCGCCTGTCGCGGGCGAGCGGATGGGCAGCACGAAGTACGACCCAAACCCGAGCGCTGCGCCCGACTTTTCTACCTCGAGCCCCTGCTCGAGCGCGTTGCCGATGTACGTCTCGCCACGGACATAGAGGATGTCGTGGATCGCCGGCGAGCTCTGGAGCCGCTGCCGGAACGGGAGCGCGGCCTCACCCTCGCCGCGCGTCAGCGCGAGGACGCGAAAGTAGCCGGGCGTCTCGGCCATCGTGATCGCCAAGTGAAAGTACGGCACCGCCGTCTTCACCACCTGCGCGAGCTCCGCGAACGCATCGGGGGCGAGCACCGTGTCGTGCCGTGCGAGCACCTGCAGTGCAGCTCGCGCTCTTCGTTCTTGGTCACGTCACCCTCGAAACGAGCACCGGTCCCCCCTACTCGGCCGTCTTCTCGGGCAATGAGTCGATCGCCACCGCGGCGCAACGGGCGACGAGGCGACGTGACGTCGCGTAGCGTGTAGGAGAGACGCCGGGCTCCTTGGCGAACTCGGCCAGCCAGCGCGTCGCGCCGGCGGCGTCGCCGAGCCCACACGCGACGTTGACGCGGAGGCGCAGCGCTTCCATCCGCACGAAGGGGACGTCGAGCTTGCGCGTCAGGGCCCGATCGAGCCGCGCCGCCGCGCCCGCGAAGTCGCCGGCTTCGAGGCGCGCGCGCGCGAGGAGGTAGGGCGCGAGGCCATCGCCGGGCCGCTCTTTGTCGAGCGCCCCGAGGATCTCGGTGGCGGCGAGCCTGTCCGCCTTGCGGCCCGGAGGGCCGACCAAGAGGAGCGCGATCGCCGGGCGCATCCCGTCGTCTTTGCACGCGGTGAGCTTGACCTGGAGCGTGCGGATGTCGTCCGCGTCGATCGTCCGCGTCAGGAGCTCTTCGTACGCCTTGCGAGCGTCGTCGACGTCGCCCTCGTAGAGCGCGTAGTCGCCGAGCACGCGCAGCGCGCGATCGCGGGTGTGCCGGGGGACCGACTCGTCTTGCGCGATCTTGGCGAGCGCGGCTCGCGCATCACCAGGCGACCCACCGAACAAGAGCGTCTCGGCGCGATCGATTTGGAGGCCGACGTGGCCCGGATCGACCGCGAGGGCGCGCTCGGTCTCGGCGAGGGCGCCCACGAGGTCGCCCTCTTCTTCCAGGTCGCTCGCGCGACCGCGGCACGCGTCGACGACGCGCGGGCACTTTCGCGCGAAAAACCCAGGCCTGTCGAACCTGGCCGCGGCTTGCACGCGCGCCGCCTCGACGAGCGTGATCTTGTCGAGCTCGGCGTGCCAAGCCTGCTCGAGCTCGCTCCACGGCTTGCCCGTCAGCTCGGCGAGGTCCTTGCCGCCGTACCACGCGCGGACGACCTCGGCCCCGAACTTGTCGTGAACCCAACCGACGAAGGCTCCGCTGACGGTGTAGGCCGTGCTCGACGCCTCACCCAAGAACGCGAGCGCGAAGAGGCGCTCGAGCGGCGGCAGGATGTCGAGATCCTTCATGGCCTTCGCCCACTCCATCGGGCTCAGGTCTTCGTCGCGTGGAGAGCCGGCGACGGCGACGCCCTCGATGAGGCCAGGGTTGGGCAGCCAGCCCCCCAGGCTGCCGGCGATCGCGAAGGGCCCGCGCCCGGCGCTGGCAGCCACGACGTGCACGATCTCGTGCCCCAATACGCGATGCGGGTACGCCGTGCCTTGCACGTAGACCTCACCCCGCCACGGCTTGGCGATGTTGGTCCCGCCCGCCCCCATCAGTCGGGCTTTCTGCGACGCATCCTCGAACAGGTACGCCGTGATTCGCTCGGGGCCGCGCACGCCGAGCCAGGCCTCGGAGACGCCGACGTGCGCCTCGCAGTCGCGCGCGAAACGTTGCGCGGCCTCGACCGATATCGACCGCGCGTGGATGACACGACACCGCTCTCCTTCGACCACGCTCCCGAGCTCGCGCGCGATCGACTCCGACGTCTGGTAGTGGCCGAGCTCTGGCCCCGCGAGCGTCATCCCCATGCTCCCGGCGGCGCTGAGGACACCGAGGGCGAGCAAGCCGGGGCGGCCGATCGACTGGTAGACGAGCCGCCCCCGTTGGTCGTGCGTCAGGTGGAGGGCGATCGCGAACCCAGCGAAGAGCGTCGCCGCAGAGCCGACGCGGTAGGTGTAGAGCCGGCTCAGATCGATGACGGTGTCGTAGAGCGTTCCGCTGAAGTAGCCGACGAACGGGTCGTACCCGAAGATCATCGGGCTCGTGTAAAAGCGGACGAGGCCGATGCCGATCGAGCCGAGGGGCCCGAAGAGCGCGAGGAGGATGCAGGCGGCGCGGCGGCCACGCCGGCCCTTGAAGACGCGGGAGAGCTCGAAGACGACCGCGCTGTAGGCGCCAGCGACGGCGGCCCCGACACCCGGCCCCAAGAGCAGGTTCTCGAGCCCCGAGAGCGGATCACAGAACCCGCGCACCAGGCCGTGACCGAAGCAGATGAGCGCCGCGACACCGAAGACGAGGACGCCGTTGGCGATGCCGCGACAGTAGGCCTCGAACGGCTCGGGCTCGAAGCTCGACAGCTCTAGCGACGACGCGAGCGAAATGAGCGCGGGCAGAAAAAGCCCGTAGGCGAGCGCGATCTCGTAGCCCGGGCCGGCGAACTGCGGGACGAGGCCCACCCCGATCGCGAACACGGCCGCGATGACGACCGCGACGAGCATCGGCCGCGAGCGGCCGAACGCGGGCAGCTTGCGCGCCCGAGCCGGCGGCAAAAACGAGGGTCGCTCCTCCAAGGGGCCCGGCAAGCTCGACGTCCCCGGCCCGGAGGGTGCGCCCGAGGCACCCGCAACCGGGTCAGCCGTACGTCACCTCACCCGACGGCCCGTCACCGGAAGGCACGGACGAACGGTCGTGACCGGCGCCGTCGCCCGTCAGGAGGGCCACGCCGAGGACATCGCTCACCGTCGAGACCAACGTGACCTTGAGCTCGTTGGTCACCTCGGCGGCGACGTCGTCGAGGTCGCGCCGGTTGCGCTCGGGGATGAGCACCTCTTTCAAGCCCGCGCGGTGCGCAGC
>CALKVR010000703.1 GCA_938004815.1 uncultured Polyangiaceae bacterium
AGAGACAGGAGGGGGGCCGGGGGGGTGAAAACGCGACGTTCCCCTCACCCAGCACGACGACGGTGCCAGCGCTCTCCACGCGCTAGCCCCCGATGGCGCGCATGCTCACGCGCGCGGCCGAGGGCTCGGTGCAGCCCTTGAAGGTTCGCCCGTCGGGCTTCTTGGCCCAAGCTTCGGCGAGGAGACCGGGCACGAGCGTGGGATCGCCGAGCCTCGCCGCCGAGGACGCGTCGACGCCGTCGTCGGTCGCGAGGCACGGCCGCAGGACACCGCTCGACGAAACGCGGAGGCGATCACAGGTGGCGCAGTACGTGTCGCTCGCGCCGCTGATGAACCCGACGCGCCGAGCGGGGTCGAGCCGCGACGCGAGGTAACGCGCCGGCCCGCGATCGGGCTCGACCTCCGCGTCGCCGCCGACGAGGAGGTGGCCGAGGCGCGCGCGCATTTCGGCGACGCTGACCAGGTGGTGGCCGAGCTTCGCGCCCTCGGCGATCGGCATGACCTCCAGGAACCGCGGGACGAGCGCGCGCGCCCACGCCCACCGGACGATCGGCTCGAGCTCGTCGTCGTTCACCCCACGCAGAACGACCACGTTGAGCTTGATCGGCGCGAGGCCCGCTGCGATCGCGGCGTCGAGCCCTGCGAGCACGGGGCCGAGCCGGCCCCCGCGCGTGATCGCCTCGAAGCGGCCGGCGTCGAGGCTGTCGATCGAGACGTTGAGGCGGCGGAGACCTGCGTCACGCAGCGGAGCGGCGAGCCGCGCGAGCTGCGACGCGTTGGTCGTGAGGGCGAGATCATCGATACCGAACGACGCGATGGTGCGGACGATCTCCACCACGTGGGGGTGGATGAGCGGCTCGCCCCCGGTGATGCGGATGCGGCGGACGCCCGCGGAGACCAACCCCTCGATCGTCGTGCGCCACTCGTCGACGGACAGGCGGGTCTCGACGTAGCCGTCGCTCCGCGACGGCCGGCAGTACGTGCACGCGAAGTCGCAGCGGTCGGTGATCGAGATGCGCGCGCTGCGGGGCCGGGCGACCGGATGCGTCGATACGACCCGGATATCGCTGCGCTCTTCGTCCACGGAACGCGCGGCTGCCAGCACGGGCAGGCGTCGCGGCTCGGTTCGGGAAAGAGCAGTCTCGTTGGCCATCGCGCTCTCCTCGATGATTATCGCGCCGAGGGGGCGCACGCCAGCGCGTTGCGCCGACGGTGGCCCCGCGCGTCGCATCGGGGCTGCGCCCCTGGTAGCCTCGGAGCCGGGTTGCGTCTCTCTCCTCTCGCCCCCTTCGCCTTGCTCGCGGCCGGTTGCTTCGTCGATGCCACCGGCGGAGCCCCCGGCGAGGGCGGCGGCACGACCTCGTCGACGGCGTCGACGGGCAGCTTCACCTCTAGCGACAGCGCTTCGTCGAGCTCGACCGCCGGCGCGACGTCGACCTCGACCACCGCGACGTCATCGTCGAGCAGCGGAGCCGGCGGCTGCGACAACCAAGTCCTCCGCTTCGACGGCGACGATCGGGCCTTCGCGCCCTACGACGTCACCTATGATTTCGCGGACGACTTCGCCTTTGGCGCCTGGGTGCGGCCCGCCGCCGACCCCAAGTTCGTCGCCGGCGATCTGGTCGACTCCACGAGCACGCTCATCCGGCGCATGAGCGCGATCGACGACAAGGGCTACAGCATGGGGCTCGTCGAGTTCTTCGACGATGGCCTGCTGCACCCCGCCGTCAGCGTGCGCGTGGGGAACACGCTCCTCTGCACGGCGTTCGGCGAGCCCGTCCCGGCAGACGTGTGGGTCCGGATCTCGGCGACCTACCTCCGCTCCGGCCTCGGCGACGACCTCACGCTCTTCGTGGACGGGAGCGCGGTCGACGCCAGCGAGTGCGGCGACTCCGACCTCGCCACGTTCACGGGTGAGCTCGAGCTCGGCAACACGACCGAGTTCGGCGGCGTCACCGCGTTCCGCGGCGACCTCGACGACGTGTTCCTCGCCAGGAGCTCGGGCGCGGTCGTCGAGCCGGCGCACCCGGTCCCTTGCAGCGTGGACTACGTCGCCGCGTTCCCTTTCGATCTAGGGGGCACCTCCGTTTGCCCCGCGCCCATGCTCACGGTGAACCCGGGCACCGCGACCTACGCGGCCGACTGCGAGCTACCCTGACGGCATCGTCAGGTTCGATGTCGGCGCCGCGCCGAGCGCGAATCAGAGGAGCGCGGCCGGGATGAGGAGCCCGACGCCCACGAGGCACATCTCGTCGAGCGTCTGCTCGCCGAGCACCACGTCTTGCGGGGCCGAGAGGCCCTGCTCGGCGAGCGCCTTGGCCACGAACGGGTTGCCCATCGAGTTATCGTACTCGCAGCGGATGTTCCACAAGTCGCCGGGCCTCGTGACCGGTAGCTGATCGAGCGGCACGTCCCACTGGTAGAACATCTGCCAGTTGAAATCCCACGAGGGGGTGTGGAGCAGACACTCCGACGAGCCGTCATCGCGGTTCATCCAGACGCGCTGGTCGACGCCCACGTAATGCATGTGGTTCGCGATCGAGAGCATCT
>CALKVR010000704.1 GCA_938004815.1 uncultured Polyangiaceae bacterium
GCCTGGATCCGTCGGGCGCCGACGATGCCGCGCCGCTCGTCGTGCCGTACGCGAGCTGCTCGGACGCGTTCGTGAACCACGCGCCGGATTGCCGCCGGTACGACGCGGGGCCCGACGACTACTCCACCGTCAGAACGACGATCGAGGAGCAGGAGCTCGACTACTTCTTCCACGCCTTCCGGCGCGATCGAGCCTTCTTCTACCCTTGGGACTACTCGTACGCCGTCAGCCTCGCGCTCGCGCGGCTCCAATACGTCTACGGCCACGGGCTGGCGCGCGTCGTCGGGCGAGAGCGCGACCTCACGAGCGAGCTCTCGTGGGCAGCGTCGACCGCGGCGTCGATCACCCACTTGTTCGATCTGGCGACCAAGGTCGAGTACGGATCGTACGTCTACGAGCCGACGCAAGGCATGTATGTTCGGTCGTCGTTCGCTCTCGGCGCGGGCGAGCTCGACATCTTGCCCGGGGTAGGGCGGCGCGAGGTCGATCGTGTCCGTGAGACGGGGAGCGTCGCGGGGTATATCGACTATGACGAGGCCGGGCACGCGAACATCCGGCTGCTCGCAGCGGAGTATCTCGGCTGGAGCCTCCCCTACGACACCTACCTGGAAGGGGCGTTCGGGCGGCTCCACATTTCATACGCCGAGCTCTTTCCGGAGGCGATCGAGCGAGCCTTGGCGGGGCTCTACCTCAACGACGTCGAGGCCATCGCGCCGCGCTTCGTTCCAGAGACGGGCGAGCTTCTCTTGCCGGACCTTCGCTTCCTGCAGAAGCGGCGCGGTGTCCCGCTCCTCCCCAACCTGTCGCAGGAGACGCGCGAGGCGATCGTCGCGTCCGGGTTCGCCCTCTTGCGCGAGGGTCAATCGACGCGCTTCGCCGAGCGTGCCCACGTGTTTCGGATGGGCAGTGGAGACGAGGTTGCGCCGCCTCCCGGCTATCACCTCCGCTCGATCACCGTGCCGAACATCGGGACCTCTTACGGGGCGCTCATCCCTGACGAGGGCACGCGTGGTTTGGCTGCCGACTACATGATCTACGCCGACGACCTCGAGGAGGCCCTGTTCGCCTTGCCACCGAATGATCCGCTGGCGGGAACGTACCGCTACCAGCTCTTGCTCGTCGGCAAGGACTTCGACTACCTGCGGTGGCTCTACGGGGCCTTCGCGACGACTGCGACGCAATAGAACATCGAAGGAGACGCTCATGAAGAAGAAGCAGACGGACGACGCCGCGAACGCGCGCTCGCGGCGCGGGGCGGCCAAGCTCCTCGCGGGGGCGATTGGTCTCGGGCTCGGTATGGGCATCGCGCGCACGGCGCACGCGGCGCGGATGGTGTACCTGGTCGACGGCAAAGAGGCCGCGCTCGGCGAGCTGCCGGTCGACATCGAGGACGCGCTCGCGGCCAAGAAGGTCGTCGAGATCCTCACCGAGATCGATGGGCGGCTCTATCGCGCCAATTTCAAGGTCGAGATCGAAGGCTGATCCGCATGAGGAAGCTCCCGGTCCATGTCCCGCTCGAGCGGGCGCGCGAGAGCGCGTTCTCGTATCGGTGCTCGGGTTGCGGGAGCTGCTGCTTCGACAAGTCCATATCCGTGAACCCTTACGAGCTCCTGCGGCTCGCGCGCTCGCTGGGCCTCACCACGACGGTGGCGCTCGCGTCGTTCGTTTCGGCCGAGGACATGACGCTGCGGCGCCGGGCGGACGGGAGCTGCATTTTCTTGCGCGGAACGGCGTGCGGCGTCCACGCGGGGCGCCCCGCGGCGTGCCGTGTGTATCCGCTCGCCGAGGTGCAGGCAGAGGCCGGGAGCCCGCCCAAGTACGGAGAGATCGAGCGGCCGGCGGCGTCGCGGGGCGCGGTCGGCGACGAGGGGACGGTCGCCGGCTACCTCGCGGCGCAGGGCTTGCCGTCGTTCGACGCGCCGTTCGCCGCCTATCGCGCCGTGCTCAGCCGGCTCGTCGGCGTGCTCGAAGTGGCCGAGGAGAGCGAGGTCGACCCCGCGATCTGGGTCGACGCGGACGCGGCGCTCGGGGCCGAGGCCCCCGAGGATCCGGAGCGGGCGTGGCCGATGCACGTGGCGCTGCTGCATCGGGCGCTCGATGGCATCGAGCGCGGCGCCTCGGTGTAGCGCCGCACCGCGTTCCGACGGCGCAGCGCCTGCTCGCGGTCACAAGTCGCGGAAAGGGACGCCGCGCGGATCGGTGCTCTTGGCTGGTGCCGCTGGGGGAGGGGGGGAGACGCTCGCGGTAGGCGAGGCCGCAGGGGAGCGAGGCGGCGCTGCGGTCGCGGAGGCGCTCGGCTCCGGGATGGCGGACGATGGCGCCATCGGAAGCGGCGCCGGTGCTGCGGTGGGCGCCGAGGTCGTACGCACCGCTGTCGTGGGTGTGGGCATCGTCGTCGAGCCCGGCGCTGCGGTCTCGACCGGGGGCGTGGTCGCAGTGGCGGCTGGCGCCGGCGCGGTCTCGTCGCCGGATGTGATGGCGAGCACGGCGGCCGCGAGCGCACCGGCGCCGAGCAAGACGAATGGCCAGGCGCGGCGCTCGCTCTTCGGCGCGACAAGGGGGCTCGAGGTCATCGTGACCTTGCTGCCTTGCGAGGGGAGCTGCGGAGCGACTTCGTCGTCGGCGGGCTCGACCAAAGGGGCGCGGTCGGTCAGCGCGGCTCGGATGCGCTCGTCGAGAGCGGCGCGCTCGGCGCCGAAGCGCGATGAAAGGAGCGAGGCCAGATCGCTCTCGTCGACGACCGCCGATCGCGCGCGGAGGATCGCTCGGGAGACTTGGCGAGGCAGCTGGCTAGCACGTCGTCGAGCTCGGCCGGCACCGACGCGACGAGATCACGCGCTCTGGGCACCGGGTCGGTGGTGATCCGAAACGTCGCCTGGGCCGGCGGGAGGCTCGCGTAGAGCGGCCGGCCGGTGAGCATCTCGTAGAGCACGATGCCGAGCGCGAACACGTCGGTCCGCCGATCGAGCGGCTCGCCGCGCAGCTGCTCGGGCGCCATGTAGCCGAACTTGCCCTTGATGACGCCGCTCGCGGTGGCGCGCGCGCCTTCGAAGAGCTTGGCCACGCCGAAGTCGACGAGGAGCACGCGACCCTCGAACGAGAGCAGGACGTTCTGCGGCGACACGTCGCGGTGGATGACACCGAGCGGCGTGCCGTCCTCGTCCTCGATCTCGTGGGCTGCGTGGAGGCCGGCCGCGATCTGCATCGCGATCCACGCCGCCATGTCCGGGTCGAGCGGCTCCGCCGGCTTCAAGAGCTTGGAGAGCGAGACCCCGCGGACGAGAGGCATCACCAGGAACGGCTCGCCGTCGGCGATATCGAGCTCGAAGGTGTCGAGCACGTTGGGGTGCGCGATGCGGGCGGTGAGCCTCGCCTCCTGCACGAACGCCTCGAGCTCCTCGGGCGATTGATCGGACGAGTTCAGGAGCTTGATCGCGACGGTCCGATCGACGCCCCTTTGGCC